>DATMPC010000002.1 GCA_035567895.1 Terriglobales bacterium
GTGGGCCGGCTCACCCTGGTGCGAACATTTGCCAAGTCAGATCTTCTGCGCACCATGAGCTTTGTTTCTATACCAGCCCTAGTGGCGCCCATGCTCGGACCCATCGCCGGAGGTCTCATCGTCGGGTATCTTCACTGGCGCTTCATTTTCTTCCTTAATATTCCAATTGGACTCACGGGTTTGATCCTGGTTTATTTGCATTTGCCGGACTACCGCGAAGAGCGGACCCCTCCGCTCGATGTTGTCGGGCTCATCCTCTTCGGTTCTGGGGTCGCATTACTGTCTTATGTGCTGGAGATATTCGGCGAGCACACTCTGAGCACAGGCGCGATGTCCGGATTGCTGGTGCTGTCCATTGCCTTGCTTGCCGGATACGGAATCCACGGGAGCAGTCTTCCGTTCCCTTTGCTGAAGCTCAGGCTATTCCGCATTCGCACGTTCCGCGCCGCCGTAAGCGGCAGCTTCTTCACTCGTCTTGGAATAGGCGGAGTGCCATTTCTCCTGCCGCTCCTCTATCAGGTAGGCTTGGGCTTCACCCCGATCCAGTCCGGTCTGCTCGTCATGCCCCAAGCAATCGCCTCCATGAGCATGAAAGCAATGATGCCACGAATTCTGCGTCGTATCGGGTATCGTGGCGTGCTCATCTCCAACACTTTAATTCTCGGTGTCCTTCTGATGGTGTTTGCAACGATCGGTCTGCGAACGCCTGTTTGGGCCATCGTGCTGGAGGCTTTCCTTTACGGAGCGTTCACGTCGCTGCAATACACGAGCATGACTACGCTCGCATTCGCCGACATCGCCGAAGAAGACGCCAGCAGCGCAAGTTCCATCGCAAGCACCATGCAGCAGATGTCGATCAGCTTCGGCGTAGCGGCGGCGGGGCTAGCCACAGCGTTTTTCGTTCCCAGCACGCACTCCGATCCGACTGAAATGATTCATGGAATCCATAAGTCTCTCATTGCTCTCGGGATCTTGACCATCTTATCGACGATTGTCTTCCGCAGTTTGAGGAGCGGCGATGGCGACGATGTGAGCCTGCATAAGGTTCTTCACCCGGGAGGATGACCCAACTTGTTGACATCCACCGAGCCAGCTTTGATCGATACCGATCAGGCGCCTGACGTAAGTGATCTCGGCCCACGTCGCAAAAGTTCCGGATCGCCGCTGAAGCCCGGCAAACTGGAAGTTGTTCCGGGCGAGAAGTCGGCTTATGGGAAAGGTGCCGCGGCTTCCTTGCGTTCGCGGGAGATCTCCTCGAAGCCCGTTTCTGGATAGCTTCCGGGTTGGGTGACCCGTAAATCGAGCTGGTCCGCGTTATGAGCGTAATCGCCTTGGTTACAACATCTAGACCCGATTGTGGAATCTTCCCCATGGAAACCTGCACCTCGGCCTATTAACAACAGTAGGAGAATGAGAATGTTCCAAGCGACGCCGCTTCAATAAACTCTGCCATCGATCACTCTCTCACTTTGGTTTTGCTGAACCGCCTTTCAGTTCCTCGGCGAGGATCGGAACCCCGAGGTTACAGGCCTGAGCGCCCTGCGCAACGCAGAGCTTCAGCACTTCCATGATTTCTTCCATCGTCGCGCCCAGCTTCAGCGCGGCTTTGATATGGCGCCGCGTCCCGGGCGCGTACATGTGCGTGTAGGAGGCGTCGAACGCGATACTCAATAATTCCGCCAGCTTGGGGGGGATCAGCGCACCTGTATAAACCGGCAAGCCTGCGGTGATGACCTGCTCAGTCCACAACGGATCCAGGTTAAAGAACGGATCCCAGGCCGTATTCCATTGACCGATCTCTCGCGCCTTGTCGCACAGGGGAGTCGGCACCTTGTTGTTCGAGGGTGGCTCCGCTCCGACAGCCTTGGCCTCTTCCAGCAGAATCGGAGCGCCGAGGCTGCAGCTGTGAAGGCCAAGCAGCGATGCCATCTTGAACACGGTCAGAATCTCCTCGCGAGTCGCACCCGCATCCAGCGCGCCGCGGATGTGCCGACGGGTGCCCGCCTCATCTAGGTTCGTACAGGCGCAGTTCAGCGCGAGGGAGATCAACTCCACTTCCTTGCGCGGCAGAACCCCGCTGGTCCATGGGTTCGTGCCCACCCGCAACAGCGTTTCCGCTCCTTTAGGATCCCATTCATGCAGCTGGGCGAAGGTCGCATCGTCCCAGGGTCCAGGAGACTGCTTGCTCATTGGAACTACTTTGGGCGTAGCTTCGCTCTTCATTGTTGCCTCCAACAATTTTCTGTACCAGCAACCGTTTGGACTAGGGACTTACTATTTTGCTGACGTAGTTAGCTCTCCTGCGCAGGGCGTCACGCAGCCGAATTCGCAGTTTCGTCCGTGGCCACCATGATTTTTCCGTCCACAACCTTGACGGGGTACGCCGCCACCCCGAAGCCTGGAGACGCAAGCGTGCTCCCGGTAGTGACGTCATACTTCCAGCCATGTCCGCGGCACGTCACGATCTTGCCCTCGACCTTCGAAGTTCCTAACGACAGTCCCTGATGCCGGCAGGAATCATCAATTGCATAGATTGTTCCATCTACGTTGAAGATCGCGACGTCTTTGCCGTCGACCCTAACGACCATGCCGTTTCCCGGGGGAAGCTGTTCCACCCGAGCTACTTCCACAAAGCTCGCCATGAGTCAGATCACCTTTTGCCTTGGTAACTGCGATTATGCCTGCCCGCGAGGATACCGCCTCTATTGTGAGAGAGTATCCTCGCGGAGCAGGCGCGGGCCCGAATCGAGCTTGGTTACGCGACCTTTACCTTTTTCGTAACTTTCTCCTCGAGTTCCTGCCAAGGTATCGGATGCATGCAGGACGAAAACTCCGGCGGATGAAGCCTTCCGTCGGTATCCTTGACGATGAAACCCAGTTGACCGTCCTTGCGGTTTGGCGGTAGGGCAAGGTTTGCGAGGGTTTCTTCGACACTGTTGTACCAGACTCCGATCTTGAGGATCTGTCGTGCCTCCTCGCCCGTCGCCACCTTGCGTTCGAGCAAATTCGCCATCTTCACGGCCTGCTCGATCTGTTCCACCGTGGTCATGCGCACGCCCTTCCTGCGCCACATGTTGTCCTCGATGCCGACCCGCACGTGGATCCCGAGAGCGATGCCTATGGCAGTAAACGGCGCCACCGTTCGCCACAAAGACTCGGTCGACGCAGTAGAGCCGTGTGGGGACCGTCGGACGTATTCCATGAAGTCGAAGGGATTGCGGCCGGCCCCAACTCCGCCGCCAATCGCCACTAGGTTATGGTTCAACGGTCCCATATAGACCCCATGGCGGATCAGATTTTCGATCTCCTCGAGGGTGTGGACGTTCCCGAGCTGGAAATAGGGCTGGATTTGATGTTGGCGGAGGCGCTTCAGGTGCTCAATATAGAACTCCGGTGTCGCGTCAGCCACCATATTCTGATAGGCCTTCTGCATCGCGGGATTCTCTAGCTGCGTTCCCTTGACGTCGTCCGGCGTAGTGAGGGGCAGAATGTTCATCTGGCCGGAGCCGATAACGATCGTTATCTGATCCGGTTTGGGCTCAATTTCAGCCAGCATGTGTCGCGTGTCATAGCCCTGCCATTGCGCCTGTTCTCCGGGCTCCGGCGCGAACGAGATCGAGCCGCCGATCTGCAGGACCATTTTCGGCACTGCCTTTCGCAGCAGCCCGATGAAGTAGGAATAATCTTTGAAGTTCTTGGAGACGTGGCCGGTCTTGGGATCGCGCACGTGGACGTGCAGGAGCGTGGCGCCGGCATTGTAGCAATCTACCGCCTTCTGGACCTGCTCGTCCCAAGTGATGGCGATGTCCTCGGGGTAATCGCTCTTGAGCCATTGCGGGCCAAATGGCGCCGCCGTGATGATCAGAGGCGCCTGATTTTCGGGAAGCAATGAATCCTGTGTGAAAAACATGGTTATTCTCCTCGTAATGATTTTTTAAGTCGTGTAACGACGTGACAAAAAGCCATCCCTCCGCAGTGTTGATGGCGGGCCTGCTCTTTCCAGCCTTTGACATCCGTAGCTCAAGCGGACAGAACTCCTGTAGGCCTTTCAGGTTCCGCACCGTAAATTCCAAAACTGAGTTGTCCTCCAAGCCGGTGCGGGCGGCCAACTGGCAGAACTACTAGGTCTCAAGGAGCATGCGAACCCATGGTTGCTAGGAGGTGGTTGGCGATAAATCGCCATTACACTCACAGCTCCCGAATCGGGCCGGTCACTTGGAGGGTCGTCGGCAACACGGAAGTTATTGCGGGCCATAAGTCGGCTTCTGGGAAGTTAGCGCAGTCCAATCGACTCCCGAAGGGTCAGAACTGATTGCATAAGAACGAAGGCTCCAGCCAAAACTCCAGAGTATCTTTCGGTTGAGGACCAAACCAAAAGGGGACAGCCTGAGAGGCTGTCCCCAATTATCCCAATTATCCGTCCCCAATATCCCGTTTTTGGCATTCACCATATACTTATGCGGGGAAGGCTATGGGCACCCAAGTTGCCTCGATCATTGCATTCGTCCTCCTGTCATGGTTCTGCCCCTTCCAGTGCCGAGCCGCCGAGTGGCGCGATCCTTCGTCGCATCGTGTTCAGTTCGTGACCGTCGAGCCAGGAGTCAACCTGGAAGTGCTCGACTGGGGCGGAAGTGGACGCGCTCTCGTCCTGCTGCCTGGCTATCAAAGCGCTCATATCTTCGACGACATCGCAATCAAGCTCTCGATGTTCTCCCACGTGTATGGAATCACTCCGCGCGGAATCGGCGCAAGCAGTCATCCCGAATCAGGATACGATGCGCAACACCTCGCCGAGGACGTACTCGAAGTCCTTAGCCGCCTCAACATCGATAGGCCAGTGCTGGCAGGTCACTCCGTAGGCGGGCAAACTATGAATGTACTCGGCGCCCAGCATTCGTCGCGCCTTGCCGGATTCGTTTATCTCAACTCCGGTGAAGACGCGACGCTAGGGCAGGAGATTTGGAAACGCATCAAGCTCGATCCAGCCCAGGTGGATGCAGCCCGAGCCAAGCTGCCCGCCGCAATGCGTGATCCACCGCCTCCACCAATCGGGAAGTCATTCACCGATCTTCAGGAATGGCAGAAGCAGGCACACGGAGTAGCGTTTCCCGAATCTGAACTGCGGCAGCTCTATGCAACAAATACAGACGGCACTGTAGGCAAATACCTCCTTCCCAGGAGTCTGCGAGACACAGTCGCCAGGAATCTTCAAAGACCCGATTATTCCGGCATTCTCGTTCCCTCACTGGCACTCATGGCTCTGCCGCCTCGCTTCGAAGACGAAATTAGACGCTACGAGCCGGTAGCCGACTTCGAAGAGGAAGCAATGCGAGAAGTCCACGACGCAGATCTCGCTATTGCGAGAGAACATATTCAAGAGCTAGAGGAAATCCTGAACATCCAGATCGTCGAAATGCCCGGTGCTAATTCCTACATCTGGCTCTCAAATCGAAAAGAAGTTGTGCAGCAAATGGAGCGCTTTCTGACGAAGATATCGTCCGAAGAGCTCGCAGAAGCAAAGGCAGCCAAGGAAGTCGAGAAAGGATACGGCGAAGAAGTCTTCGAGATTCGCGATGGGATTTCACCACCCCGCGTGAAGTATCAAACCGAACCTGAATTCCCGGAAGGAGAACGTCGAAAGCACCGCCAGGGACAAGTGACGATAAGAGCCATTGTGGGAACAGACGGTCGAGTTCATCATCCTCGGGTTATTCGCTCAATGAATCCCGAATTTGATCGGCAAGCTTTGACAACGATCAATCAGTGGACCTTCGAGCCGGCTATAAAAGACGGGCGCCAGGTCGCGGTTTACATCACGGTGGACATGATGTTTCGTCTGTATGGAAACGGGGCGATTACCAATGGACCTTGTTAGCCCTCCACAGACCGTCATCCTGAGCCCGCCGTGGCGGGCGAAGGATCTCCCGTGATGCTTGCGACCAACAGGGGACAGGCTCTCAGGCTGTCCCCAATATCTCCTTATAGATTGCCTGCGCGTGCGATTGCACGGCCTGAAGGTGCGGCGCGAGAAACGCATCGCGGTCCTGCCCGTAGTTGAGTGCCGCAGTTCCGCCTGTTGTGAGGAAAGTCGCATCTGTCACACCGAGGAAGCCAAAGACCGACCGCAGATACGGCTCGACAAAGTTGAAAGAGGCCATCTGCGTCTGCGCATCATAGATCCCGCCGGTCGCGATGATGAACGTCGCCTTTTTGCCCGTGAGCAATCCTTTCGGCGTTCCATTCCCATAAGAAAAGGTCCTGCCCACGCGCGCGATCTGATCGATCCAGAGCTTCAGCACCGAGGGCACACCGAAGTTATGCATCGGCACTCCGATGACGTACTCATCGGCCTGCTCTAGTTCGGCGACCAACGTTTCCGAAAGCGCCAGCAGTTCCTTCTGTTGTGGAGTGCGCGCCTCTTCCGGCGTATAGGCCGCACCCACCCATTCGGCGGTGACAGGGGGGATCTGTGTTGCGTTAAGGTCGCGGTCGACGACCGTTCCATCCGGGTGCGAAGACTTCCATTGAGTAACGAACGCGCCGGTAAGCTGACGCGAGACGGATCGCCCATACAGCGGGCTGGAATTGATGTGAAGAAGCGTGGGCATGACGAGAAACCCTCCAATACGACAACTGATGTGTAATAGACATATGTCGATTCTATAAATCGACAAGTGTCGCTTAGACATCTAATGCCGTAGAAGGGGCTATACTTAGAGCGCAATGGCAGTTGCAACCCAACCCAACAACACAGCGGAAAACACGGACCCCCGCGTTATCCGCAGCCGTCAGATGTTGATGGAGTCGCTGCTTAGGTTATTGGCCCGCAAGGAGTTCGATGACATCTCCATCCAGGAGATCGCCGATGAAGCCACCCTGAACCGGGCCACCTTTTATCTCCATTACCCCGACAAGGACGCCCTACTGCAGGCCATGACGGGGGCCCGCTTCCGCGATCTGATCGCGCGACGCGGCCTTTCCTTCACAAACTGCGATGGAGCGCTGCGCGCCATTGCGCTAGGCGTCTGCGATTACCTAGCCGAGAGTACAGGCTGCCCTGGTCAGTTGGCCAAGATGCCGCTCGAAGGTTCCATCATTCCGGTCGTGGAGGGCATGTTTCAGGAAGGCGCCGCGCATCATGCGATGGCACCTGGCGTTGATCCCAAATTGCAGGCAACCACAGCTGCCTGGGCCATCTTCGGGGCCGCGCGACGGTGGTATCAGACTCCCGACCGCATTCCCGCCGAGGAAATGGCTGCCAAGATTGAAGCGATGGTGAAGCCGATCTTCCTTACCGCTTCCATCTAGGTTCGTCACCAATTTCACGAACTCTACGAAAACATTCCACGTACGATCAGTTACATTGACTCACCCACCCGCTACCGCGGGCGGTTCTGCAATCGTGCTTCGGCTGCGGCCCGGATCGACTTGGGCAGTGGGCACGATTTCCGCGTACGCCGGTCCATATGGACACCGGTCAGTTCCGTTACCGCCGCGACCTGGTTCATCTGCACATTTCTCATCTCGTGCTGGAAGCGAATGACCTTCTCGCGGACTTCGAGTATCTCCGAGCGTACTTCGACTACGTCGCCGGCTAGCAGCTCCTGCTTGTAGGAAGTATTCTGCTGCACGGCCGCCATTCCGCACTGCTGTTCCTCAATATACGAACGGGTGATTCCCAATTCGGCGAGAAGGCTCCAGGTGGCTTGGTCGAATTTGCCTGTGTACCACATCACGTTCATGTGGCCCATCTGGTCGCATTCCCAGGGATACACCACACCCTTGTAGGTAACCGTCTGCATTGCGCGTGAACTCCATTGAGAATTCGCCATTGCTGGACAAGAATCACTCCATCTAACCATCCTGAGCGGAGGAGGGTTCTTGTACCCCAAGAACGAACACCGCGTTCTCGGGGACCCCACATTCCCGCGCGCTTTCACCAGCGCAGGAGACCGGAGTCGAAGGATCTTGTGGTTGTTTTTGACTTTCCTTTGCGGTGATCCGGCCGTCGAGGTGGAATTCGAGTCCGTATTTGTCTTCCCATTCCGAGATCAGATCGCGCCACTTGGGTTTCATCTTCGTGACTAGAGCGTTCTTGGCGAAGGGTGCGCCACCCGTCCAGAGGAGTTCTTGCAATTACCTTTCGAGGATCTCTTTGTAAGCGTTAAATGCTACCTTCTTGGGTTGTATCGGAAGAACTGTGTCATAGCTGCGCGTGTTGTTGCCTACGAGCGGTAACTCCAGGATTGGGATCATGCCCTTGCCGAAATCGGCATAGATCGGCAGCAACATGGCGAAGTTGTCATTGACGTCGCTCTGCGTGAGTGAAACGTGGAGTTTGGTTTTGCCTTCGGTCCCCGGTGCTAGTTCGTAATTGAAGTTGTATTTCGGCACCTGCGTCCCGTACACCCACTCATTGAAGAACCAGTCAAGGCGACCGTTCCTCTGTAAGTCCATAGCCTTGGTAATGTGTTTTTCAGCGATCGCTTTGAACGATTCCGTCGAAGCCGAGCCGTCCTGATGGCTGGCCACAAAGTCATGCATCATGTCGATGAAGGCTTTGTCGTGATCCTCAGAGCTGTACATCATCGAACGAAGCATAGCGAGGATATAGGCGCCCTTCGGATACGTGATGTTCTGATATGCATCTTCGGTTCGTGGCGACATCAGCCTTAGGCCGAGCCATAATGGTCCGGCGTCATTAGGAGCGATACCGAACTTATTTTTCTCGAGAATGCGCTTTTTCTGACGGTCCCAGAATTCGATGTAGTCTTTCGCCCAATCCTTGGCTTGCGCCTGCTGAAGAAACAATCCGGCAGAAAATTCGGCGAATCCCTCCGAGAGCCATTGATCGTGATAGGACGCCCAACCCACAGCGTGTCCCCACCACTGATGGGCAACTTCGTGCGGCGTTACCTCCCGCACGAACCCGGTGAACTTGTTGTCGATTGTGCCGAATAGCATCCAGCGCTGCGTGGAATCGATGTACGCCGAGATCGGCAGATACACCAGGTTCGGCCATGACTGCCCGAAACTAAAGTTAGGCTGCTCGGTGATGTAGATGTGATCGAACTGAGACTTACCGAAATAGTAGGTGCATAACTGCAATTGAGCGCGTGTCTGTTCCAGCGCGTACTTAGTCATGGAGCCCGGCGCCATACCCCGCAATGCGGAGTCCTCATATGGGCGAAGCATGTCCGGAAGCTCCGAAAGGAAATAGCCTTCGATGCTATATCCCGTTTTTGGATCGGGCAGCTCGATTTTGTGATACTCGCCGAAGTTAAAGCCTGCGATGGCGACTGGAGTGGACGTGGTCCAGTGGCTGGCAGCGAAGTCGCCTTCTGTCCACTCTTTATCCAATTTGCCGACGCTGATTACCTTGTACTTCTTAGGCACCTTGTAAGTAAGGTCATAGAGAGCCCGCTCATTGAAGCCGTTCAAGTCGGGATACCAGGACTCGCGCGCCTGCACGTAAAAGCTTCCACTGCCTGCCTTGGTTAAGACCTTGTCGCCCGAGTACTCTGCCGTGATGGAATACTCTTTTCCTGCCTCGGCGGGCTGGGGAAGAATTGCATAAAACGATCCGTCCTGCTTTCGGCTTTCCTGGATGAAATAGAGGTCACTGCCTTCCGCATCGCTCACGCGCGTCACGCGAAGATTCGGCAGCAGACGAAACCTCGCAACTCGCTCGCCGGAAACCAGAGGCGCAAAAGTAATGGTCGTAACGCTTGTCAGATGATCGTTCTTGCCGATCACCGTTTCCACTTTGAATTTCCGTGCCGCGAGAAAGCGACGCTCTTCATGCGAGCTCGCCGTGCCTGCCGTGTACTCCTGCTCGGTGTGGTCAAGATAGAGGATGCCGTCGTCCATGCCGCCGGGGTCATAGTTAATGAGGGCTACTTCCTCCGGAGTGCTGAGCGCAGGAATAGCCTGGCCACGCGGTCTGTAAAGGAAACGCAGATCTTTGTGCTTCGTGCCGTGTACATAGGCGTCGAAGAATCCTGGGCGAGCGGAATTGTAGAGCGCTGACAGAACCTCCGCATCGACATTCTCCATGGCCTCGCCATGGAGCAGTTCCTCCGTGAATCCCAGCGGAATCTCGCGTCGCTGGCGAACACTATCACGCCAATGATGCAACGCCTCAGCCGCTCCCGCCGGAGTTGGAGCCTCCTTGTCCGGCTTCGACGCCGCCAGCAGAGCGCGAGTGAACGCACCCGCGTAACGAAAGACGATCTGGGTAAAGTCTTCGTCGACCTCGTCGGACTTGATTCTACGTTTAACCTCTGCGCGAGCGATGCCGGTTACCGGCTTGAGACTAAAGTGCCCGCTCCCCAGAAATATGGCGCCCGTGACAACGCCGTTCACTGGAGCAAGAAAGGTGATCGTTCCCTGGTTGAGTTGGAAGGTGGCGGCATCGCACTTCACTGTGAGCGCGTCCACGTGGAAAGAGGCTCCCAGGCCGACGTTACGCAAATTCTGGTAGATCGAATCGCTGTTGGCGAACTTGGCGGATTTCCCAAGGACGGTGACTTCCTCCTTGGCTACCGGAATTGCCAGTTGCAGATCGAGAGCTACCGGGTTCGCGGCGACTTCAAGGCTTCGCTCCAACGGCTCGAATCCTTCCGCCGTGACCCGAATGGTGTAGGTTCCAGGCTTCAGATCCGCAGAGACGAAGTGCCCCAAGCCGTCAGAAACAACAATCACCGGCTGGCTCAGTTCACTACCACGAATCTCAATCCTTGCATTCGGTATCACGGCCCCAGTACCGTCTTTGACGGTTCCAGAGACGGTCGCGGAATTCAAGAAAGTGGGAAAAAGCACCGACAGGACAAAGCAGAGGAGTTTAAGGAATACGAAGCGACGAAGGACCATTTTGGCACCTGGGCCGAGATGTTGACCGCAGCATTCTGAACGAAAAATGAAAAAGTGGCAATCCAAGGAGAAAAGTTTTTTTGAAACGTGGAACGGGGGTTGGGTTGCCCTGGCTTCGGTCGCCCACCGGACGAACGCTGCGTACGGCTGGTGTTGGCTCGGGCGTTTGCGGCTGCGTTCCCGGGCAATGGAAGGGTGGCGCACCCTTCGCTGTTCTTGTTCTTGGCGTGCGATACCGAAGAAAGTGGTGCCGCACTCTTTTCCGCCCCAGCGACAAACAGCCAGAACCAACCACACGATCCTTCGGCAAGCTCAGGATGACAAGAGTCGCTGGGGCCCCGGCTTTTGCGGTTTTCAAAAGGGTGCGCTGACGATGCACGTGGTCGATCCAACTTGCCATCGAAGCATGATGCGAGACTCGACCAAAAGCTAAATCAACAAACTAGTTGTTCCACCCTGCTCGTGCCGCCCGTCCGTACGTAGTCGGGCGTCAGTACCGTTCGCGGTAGCGAATGGGTGCGGCTCTCATCTAGTACCAGCGACTCACCCAGCGGCTACCTCCACCCCAGCAACCGCAACAGCGGCGCTCGCCGCCATCCCAGATTGGGCAGAGGCGGCCCAATCCGGGAGCCCTGGTGCTGGGGACCCCGGCTACCGCCGCCGGTACTGACCTCGGCCCAATCGGCACTCAGCATTCAGGAATACCAAAC
>DATMPC010000003.1 GCA_035567895.1 Terriglobales bacterium
TCGCCCGGATGGGGATGTCGAAGATGTTACTTTCCATGCGAATGGTGACTTTGAGTTCGAGCCCGACTTCGGAGCGGAAGGCGACTTTACTTATAAGTGCCGTATGGAAAGCGCAACTCGCATCGCATGCTTGTTCCATCGTGCTGGCGAGGGCTTGGAGTTCCGAAGGATCACCGAATCGTCCCCCGCCTTTGATCGCAAGTTACGATAACGCCTGTTTAGGAAAGCTTCAATGTATCAAGTCTGGCGAGGTCCAACTCAGTTACAAAATAGGCGACAAAAACTAGATTCTCAGCAGCGCCAGGTGGGAGGCTCCATCCTGATGCTTCCGTGGTGAAATCTTTTTCCGAGATTAATCGTTCAAAATTCTGCTTCACCTCGGAACATGAACGTCGGGAATACTCGGCCCACGGTTCTCCAAGCAACCGTTCTTTCGAGTCAGCACTTAGCCAGTACATCTCGCAAGTAGAGCCATCAGCCAAGCGGAATTGGAATTGGCCGCCTAAGCACGCGTAACCGTGCGCCTCGGCTCTGTCAAGAGCAACTCGAAAGGAAGTCACAGGCCAGCCATACTCATTTCCACGAAGCGTAGCGCCTTCGACTACGTCGGCAGGCAAGTCGTCCGGTTTGGACGTGTCCTTCACGCCGAAAATTATAGTTGGCGTAATATCGCCATTACACTCATTGACCGACCGCGATTCGAGTGCTAACGCCTGATTTCTCCGACCATCTCTTACAATCTGCAATCATGCGAGGCATAGAGTTCGAGGTCCTCTGGTTCGATCAAGACGTGATTGAATACCAGGTCACCTGCTCAAACGGGCCTTTCCGTGGCGCCACTAGGATGTACTTGGCTCACGACGATTTGTTCAAGACTGGCGAGACTTTGAGTGGTTTTCCGTCGAACATGAGAGACACTCGCGATATTGAGCTCGGAGCCTTTGCGCCAAATGTCGCGGGCGGCGGTATTCACATGAGTTTCCGCTGCGTAGATTCAGTCGGACATGCCGTGGTGCTCGTAAGGCTCAGGAGTGATGGATGCAGGGGACCTGACGAACCGGAGTCTGCTTGTCTATACATTCCGGTCGAAGCTGGCCCAATTGATTCGTTCGTGGCAAAAGCTCGATCGATCGACAACAGTATGGGAGCCAAGGCGTACCTGCACATGGCAGATCACACTGTAGGCTGGGTGCAAAGAAATTTCCCCAGCCTCGTAAGGTTTTCTGTCCCCAGTTGGCGTTAAATCGCCATTACACTTGCAATATCCAGAATCGGGCTGTTAGTGGGTGTTCGTCGCAATCCGGAGATTAGCGCACACGAAGCGCGATTCAGTTTAGGAACGCCCTTCGTGCGTCAGCGCCCACATGCCAGTTCCAATCAAGGAAGCGTGTTCGCGGCATCACACTACCACGGCTCACTCTTGCCTTGGAACTGCCACAAAAATTGTGGCACCCATCTCAATCGCGCAGACTTCCACGTCTGAGCGTTTCCAGGTGCTCAGGTACTGACGAGATCGCGGCAGCCTGCACCCAGGTTTTGGAAATCGCAAACAAGGAAACTAAGACAATGGCGAAGGTGCGCCACACGTCCGAATGGCCGATAACTCGTGCAGTGATCGCATTGCGGTTCGAACGAAACGCTGGGTTCGAGCCGGCCTTCTACGATAGCCCGTTCATTGACTCATCGATCATTCAGCGGAGCGGCATTCGGGCACAGTTTGGACACGTCGATGGTCTCGCTTTGCCATTGTTGAGCCCACCCGCGAGGCAACTTGCCTAACCCGAGGGAGTATCATGCGAATGACTAATGCCTGAGTCCATTGATTGGCCGGCGATGCGCCCGCCACGCCATCGCCGCTTCTTGATCATTCTCGTTCTGGCGGTTCTTCTTGGTGTCGTCTTTGGCTTCCGGACAGCGCTGTCTTATTACATCGACGCGCTATGGTTCGGGTCGTTGGGCTACGGCGACGTATTCTGGACGACACTGAGAGTTCAGTGGGTCGCCCTTACAGCATTTGCTGTAGCCACATTTCTCATCCTATACGGATCGTTCTTAGCTCTGAAGCGAGCGCACCTCCCCAACTTGCCGAGCAGTCACACGATTTTCATCGCGGGACAGCCGGTAAAGCTGCCGGTCGAACCTGTGCTGCGCCTGCTCGGCCTCGGAGTCTCACTCGCTGTCGCGGCTGCAACCGGCGCCAGCATGATGCTGGAGTGGCCGACGCTCGCTCTCTATGGGTACGCGCCGCGTGCGACTGGTGAACTTGTCGATCCGATTTTTGGCAAACCGCTGAGCTTCTACCTGTTTACTCTTCCCGCGTGGCAGCTGCTCCTCGGCTGGTTAATGACAGTAGCCGTGATTATCTGCGTGGTCGCCATTTTCTTCATCTTTATCACCAGCGGCACACGCGCCCTCACCTGGCGTCGCGGTGCTTACTACACTCCGTTTCCGTGGCGCGGGTTCTCCAGCGCCTTCGCATTCCTTCTGCTGATCCTTGCAATGCGTGTGTATGTCGGTCGATTCGAGCGGTTGTTCGATGATCACACCATTTTCTCGGGTGTAACCTACACGGACGCACATGTAACGCTCGCAGGAATGCTCGTCCTCTGTATAGCGCTCGTTCTGGGCGCGGTGATCGCGATCGCCAATGCCGTTTTGGGATCGCGCCTGCGCTGGCTTGTCGCAGGCATCCTTCCGGCGATCTTATGTTATCTCGGCGTTCAGGCTTTCGCATGGTATGTAAGCAGCTTTATCGTTAAGCCAAATGAGCTGATTCGTGAGCAACCATACATTGCCCACAACATCGAGTTGACGAGGCAGGCATACGGATTGAACCAGGTCTCGGAGCGGGAATTTCCCGCCGAGACAACCGTCGCTGCAATCGATCCTGCAAGCAATCAGGCTACGTTACAAAACATCCGACTTTGGGACTGGCATGCATTGCAAGACACGCTGCGCCAGATACAAGAAATCCGCACGTACTACGACTTCCCCGATATCGACATCGATCGCTATGAAATCGACGGCACGATTCGCCAAGTGATGCTTGCCACGCGCGAGCTGAACGTCGAAAAACTTCCAGAGAGCAGCCGCAATTGGATCAATGAGAAGCTGATCTATACACACGGCTACGGAATCACGATGAATCCCGTAAACGGTTTTACGCCGGAAGGGTTGCCGACGTTGATTCTGAGCAATATGCCCGTTCAGAGCACGGTGCCGGGTCTTACGGTGACACGTCCAGAAGTCTACTTTGGTGAGATGACCAACACCGACGTGTACGTAAAGACACGACAGAAGGAATTCAACTATCCGCAAGGCCAGACCAACAACCTCACAGCGTACGAGGGCAATGGCGGCCTCGTTCTCGGCAGCTTCTTGCGCCGCATCCTCATTGCGCTCGATCGTGGCGACATCGCGAAGCTGCCATTCAGCGATGACGTGAACAAAGATAGTCGTCTCTTGATGAGGCGCAACGTGCGCGATCGAGTATCGGCACTGGCGCCATTCCTCACTTATGATCCGGATCCGTACATCGTCCTCGGCGATGATGGCCGGCTGTCATGGATCATGGACGCGTTCACAACCTCAGAAAGCTATCCGTACTCGAGCCATCACAATCTCGGTAACAATCCCATCAACTACATGCGGAACAGCGTCAAGGCGGTCATCGACGCCTATGACGGCACCACGACGTTTTACATTTTTGATAAGGACGACCCGATCATTTCGGCGTACCGGCGTATCTTTCCGAAGCTATTTAAGGACGCAGCGGCGATGCCACCCGATCTTCGCAAGCACGTACGCTACCCCGAGCTGTTGCTCAAGATGCAAGCGGCGGTATATGGCCTCTATCACATGACGAATCCTGAAGTGTTCTACAACCGTGAGGATCTCTGGACGGTGGCCAGCGAAGTCGGGCTGAATGCCAACAGCGAGCAAACGACGCTGCCGATGGAACCGAATTTCGTGCTGATGAAACTTCCGGGTGAAACCGGCGTCGAGTTCGTAGAGATCCTGCCGTTCACGCCGGCAAATCGGAATAATCTAATTGGTTGGATTGCCGGTCGCAGCGACGGCGCCCAGTACGGCAAGACATTGATCTATAACTTTCCGAAAACGAAGCTTGTGGATGGACCGCTGCAGATCGAAGCGCGAATCGATCAAAACGCACAGCTTTCAGGACAATTAACGTTGTGGAACCAGCAAGGCTCGCACGTGCGTCGCGGAACCCTGCTTGTGATTCCCTCAGGACGCGCGTTGTTATATGCCGAGCCGATTTACCTGCAGGCTGAGCGCAGCCCGATGCCAGAGCTGCGTCTCGTCGTGCTCGCGCTGCAAGATCGGCTCGCCTATGGACCGACGTTCGAGTCGGCGATGGCATCGCTTTTTGGCGGAGCGGCTTCCTCGATAAGCCCCGCCGCTGCCTCCGAGCAGCCCGCGCGACGCGCTCCGTCGTCTGAGCTATCCCCCTCCGCAGATCGCGACGCACTTATTGGGGAAGCCGCCAAGGATCTGGCCGACTACCAGCGCCTAACGGCGGAAGGTAAGCTCGGCGAAGCTGGACAGAAGCTGGAACAATTGAAGCACACACTCGACGCGCTCAACATGCGCCAAAAATAATGACGGGTGGCGTCCGAAAGGCACGAAGAGTGCGGCACCCACGTTTTAGCAATCGCAAGCAAGGAAAATAAGACAATAGCGAAGGGTGCGTCACCTGTGGAGTTCCATATGAAACGAGAGGCAGCAAGGCTGAGGCACCCTGCCCGGGGATCTTCGCGGTCGCCTAGTTATCGCTGCGCCGCCAAGACCATGACTAACACAAGCACCGCGGTGAGCACCACGACCATCGCAATCGGAAAGACAGTTGTGTCAGCTGCGCGGATTGCACGTCCGCGCGCGTGTTTCTGGCGAATTCTGCTGGACATCGGATGCTGCATAGACTCCCCCGCAGAGTAAGACACCTTCATACGGAAAGAAGTTCCAGACGGAACGACTCCTGCCGCTAATGAGCAACAAAACGGTGCTCCACGGGTTTTGGGCGTAACCTTACCCAAAGAAAACGAAAGGGAACAAGAGATCCCAATCTGGGACATCCACTCTCAGACGATGTCCAGACCAAGCTGTCCCCTGTTCCCGTTCCCTTCTCACCCGTCCTCTGCTCACTGAGCAGGGGTTAGGCTGCCGAACAATCCGTCGCTCTCCCCGTTCGGACCGGCGGTGAAGTACACGGTGTTGGCGTTACCACCGTTGCCGCCGTTCCCTACCCTCAGAGTCCATAAGCCGTCGATGACGATCGCCTGGCCGTTGGGATCGCGGAGCTTATCCACGAATTCCCCAGTCGAGCTGTAGACATTGATGTGACCATTGCCAAAATTGCCGATCAGGATGTCGCCGGCGAACTGACCGAAGCTGGCGGGAGCCACAGCCACTCCCCAGGGCGAATTGAGCTGGCCATGCTGTGCGAATCGCTGCTGCCCGCTTCCGTCGAGATCAAAAGTGTCGACGATGCCATGGCTCTGGCCCCCCACGTCGTCGTGCCTTGTCTCATTCTGTACAGCGTAAGTCACAAAGAGCTTACCGTTGGCGGAAACGATGTTGAATGGAGCATAGCCTTTTTTCAGGTTTGGATCGGTGAACGCGTGGGCAGGGAGAGGTGCCGGGGTCGTCGGGGTTGCAAAATTCCCGTCGAACACGTCCACTGTGCCGGAACGGAAATTCGTAGCGTAGAGCAATGTCCTGCCATTGCTGTCGGTGGCGATGGCGAGTCCCTTGTATACGGCTCCATTCGCTGCGTCAGGCTTGGCGGAGTTGTCGACCGCGATGATCGCGTACGTGCCCGCCTTCGCCGGATCGAAGCCCGCCGGATTTACTCCGGGATTCCAACCCAGAATCGTCCCATCTTCTGTCGAAAACAGAAAAACGGCCCGAGCACTCACCGGGGCGCCGGCTTTGCTGAAACCCGAGAGCTTGAATGCATTGGGGTCAGAAGAAATGTTGAAGACTAGCCCCGTTGGTGTTCCCGACGATCCTAGCGGATCTCCCGGCGAAGGCATGGAAACGACCAGTGTCTGTGGTGTGCCTGCAGTGTTGTAGAGCGTCGACACTCCAGCGTTGTTATCCGAAACCCAAAACGGCGAGCCTCCAGATGTGCCGACACCCCAGGGATTCACCAGGTGCGGGTCGAGATTAACCGGTGTATGCACGATGCCGTTGCTGTCGATGAGAGGTTTCGCGTCAGCAACGAGGTCCGTCTCGACGAAACCATTTTGGGCCGACATCGTGCCAAGAAGCGAAACGCCCAGCAGAGCAGCAATTGCCAGGAATCGATGAACGTTATTCATAGTTGATTCTCCTTCTGAGCTTAGCTCTGCTGTAAGGACTTGTCGGGCAGCTATTCGCTCCCAATTAGGCGAGAGGTCTTTCGACAAAGCTATAGGCGCGTCGCGTATTTTGGTCCCGGGGCGGAGAGAAGTCAACGCGAACTGGCATTTCGTCCCGGTCTATTTCGTCCCAATCGGGCGAATGTTTCGATCCTGTGACGACAGGGCCCCCACCGACACCCCTGAAGTCAAGTTACAGTTCTCTTTTTGGGATTAAACCATCTGTGAGGATGTGCCGACAACGATCGGACACGTGGCGCACCCTTCGCTGTTTCTTCTTCTTGCTGCGATACCGAAGAAAGAGGGTGCCGCACTCCGCGGGCTTTTTCGCGGGAGTGCGCAATCGAGAGTTCTTGCGGTGCACTCATCATCGCACGTCCTATTCCTCTGCGAATTACTCTGGGTTGGGGGATCTTAACTTCGTCGAGGACGAGAGTTCGCCGCTTCGGACAGCCAGACGCAAGCGATCCAGTAACTATTCGACACACGCATCCCGCGAAAAAAGGCGGAGTGCGGCACCCACAGCGAGGTATCGTTTACAAGAAGTCAAAACCATTAGGGAGAATAAGGTGCGCCACCCAGCCAATCGCAGTGAGTTGCGTTCGGTGATTTCTGCAGCGTCTGGAGATCAATCTTGAAGTCGATGATTCTTATGTTCGGAATCGTGCTAGTGCCGCTGTCATCAATGGTCTCCCAAGTCTGTAGACGAATGGAGGCAAAGTGCATCAATCAGGCGTGCACTGAAGAACAGTTGCCTTCCTGGGGTGCATCTAGGCTGACGAGAACAAGGATCAATTATGGCTACAGCCTGGCGAGGGAACACGACGCCTAATATATTCCGATAAAAAACATGATTGTACGGTGGGCGCCGGATTAATAGACGCAAGCCACATATACATCGAACCCTGTTCCGAAGGAGCGTTTACTGCAGATCGGAATGGTAAACATTTATATGCTATGCCGCATTTCAAGTTCTGGGACTTAGCCTCGAACAAGTCTGAGACGCGATTCGCTGTCTTTGAGCGAGGTCGGTCGTTCTTACACGAGTTTGGGCAAGGAACTTATGACCGACTCAGAGTAATCGTTTATCGCACGGATACCGGCGAGAAGTTATTTGAGCGCAAATGGAGTGCAAGCGCGACCGAACATCCGGTATTTGAAGGAGTCGCGCTGTCTGACGACGGCTCGGTTGTCTATCTCTGTCGGGAAGGGGGTTCTCCATTATCGTTCAGCCTATCCGGCAGTAAGTCACCCTGAGTAACTGGGCACTTCAGCGTCACTACGACGCTAGCGGACGGGTGGCCCAGCCTTTCCCGTTTCGGGTTTTGTGTCCGTTTCCTGCCAGCTGGGTGCGCGGTTCTCGCGCGGTGTTCGCAGACTCCGCTTCTTCATGCGGAGATTGCGGCCGCGAGGGCAGGAAGGCCAATGCGCCGCAACAGATGTTGGAACCGTGGGTCGCCGCGCAAGCTGTCCATGCTCGGGTCTAAGTGAAGATAGATAAGCCAATGGGAGTGCTCCTGGTAGCATTTCTCCAGATATTCAAGGGCGAGGTCGTTCTCTTCTAAGCCGATGTGGATTCCAGCGAAGAAGTACGGCGCAACATACTTTTGCTCGGCGCGCCGTTTCAGTTCATCGAGTAACTTCAGCGCTCCTTCTTTTCTGCCGGCTGCGCCGAAGGCTTGCGCCAGTGCCGCGCACATCAAAGGACTGCCGCCCGACAGCTTCACAGCCTTCTCCCCCTCAGTGATAGACATCTCGTGGCGGCCGGTTATCCTGAGCAGCAGGCACAGAATCCAGTAGGTGACGGGGTAGTGCGGATCTAATTCAACCGCGCGGCGCAGTTGTTCGATAGCGTCGTCGTATCGGCGCGCGTGGTAGAGGGCCCAGCCCACTGCGACGTTGATGATGAGAGATAACGGATCGAGCTCCTGGCTTTTGGTCATTCTGGCCAAAGCTTCTTCGTTCCGCCCCATGGTCATCGTGTACTCAGCGAACCAGTGGTTGGCGTTTGCGTAGGTGGGAACCAGTGCGAGGCTACGTTTGAATTCGGCCTCAGCCTGTTCCCATTGCCAATCATGAAGCCACAACACGGCCGCCAATGGCGCGTGGGCTTCCGCGAGATTCGGGTCGAGTTTCAGCGCTGTCATCGCTGCAGCTTTGGCGGCGGGGAACGCTGCTTTCGGTGGTGTATAGCTGTTCCATCCCAGGAGCACATAGGAATCAGCCAAGCCGGCAAAGGCGAGAGCATACTTAGGATCTCTTTCGACTGCCTGCTGAAAGTAGTCGATCGCCTTGTAAAATCCCTCCTCCGTCCACCTGTTCCAGTGATGACGACCCTGCAAGTACAGCCGGTAAGCTTCGGCATTCTCCGTGTGACGTTTACTCAGCCGCTTCTTGTCGGAGCGGGTCAGCTGCAACCGCAATTTCCCTGATATCTCGTTGGAAATCTCGTCCTGGACCTTAAAAATTTCGCCGGGCTCGCGATCATACTGGGCTCCCCAAAGTTGACAGCCAGTGACTACATCCACTAATTCGGTGCCAATGCGTAAGCAACCGCCGCTCTGCATCATTCTTCCCATGAGCACGGCGCGCACGTTTAGTTCGCGACCGATGGCCTGAGGGTCAACTCTACGGCCCTTGTAGCGAGAGACCGTGCTTTGCGCCATCACTCGCAGTTTTGGCACGGATGCAAGGATATTGATCAGGCTCCCGGTGATTCCATCGCTGAGGTATTCGTGCTCAGGGTCGCCACTAGTATTTTCGAAAGGCAGAACCGCAAGCGAGTCAATGATTTTTGAAACTCGTTGTGGGCCGGAGCCAGCGGCGTGCACGGACGAGGTTCGTGCTCTGCGCTTTCCTGATGTCGACAAACTGCCTGTGGTTGGTATCGTGTTCGGCTCTGTTCCTTCTTCCGAGATCCACCGCTCCGCGTCTCGCTTTAGCCGCTGCAACTCAGCCCGCATGTCGGCTGCATGCTGATAGCGCAAGGTTCGGTCTTTCTCCAGGGCTCTGTGGATGACGTCCTGAAGAGTTGGAGAAACAGCAGGATTGACTAGTATGGGTGGTACCGGATCGCGATTTAGGATGGCATCGGTGATAAGGCCCTGACTGGCTCCTGGAAACGGCAGCCTCCCCGTCGCCATTTCATACAGCACCACACCGAAGGAAAACAGGTCGGTGCGACCATCCAGCTCTTTGGCGCACACTTGTTCGGGAGACATATACGCCACGGTGCCCAGGGCCGTGCCGGGGCTGGTGAGATTTTCCCCCGCGACGCAAGGCACCGATCGAGTTGCATGATCGATCGTGTTCGGCAAATTCTCAGAACCGATACTTTTCGCCAGTCCGAAATCGAGAATCTTGGCAGATCCCCGTTTCGTTATGAAAATGTTGGCAGGCTTGATGTCACGATGCACGATGCCCTGGCTGTGAGCGGCATCGAGTGCGTCGGCCACTTGGATCGCAATCGTGACGATACAGTCGGTATCGAGTGTGCCTGCTGCAATGAGGTACTTCAGCGTTACGCCATCCAAGTACTCCATGGCGATGAAAGCGTGGCCTTCGTGGTTTCCAATTTCATAGACCGTGCAGATATTTGGGTGATTGAGCGCAGATGCATCTCGCGCTTCACGCCGAAAACGCATGAGGGCTTGCGGATCTCGGGCCTGGCTTTCCGGTAGAAACTTGAGAGCTACAAAGCGGCCGAGTTCATTGTCCTGGGCCTTGTAAACCACGCCCATACCTCCGCTCCCGAGTTCCTCCAGAACACGGTAGCGGGAGATCGTCTCCCCGACAGCCGACGACGCTTGGGTCACACTGCTTGCTCCTTGGCGAGGTCCGCGTGGGAGAACATCGTTGTGTGGCTTGAATCTGCTACGCTGACGGTGGTAGCAAACGTAATAGCCTTCTACAACGCTCGGTTAGTAAAGCCATCTCTTCCATTAGATCAATTGCAAATGCTGCATCGACGCTCTCCGGCCAGCGTTGATTTGCTAAGGTTTCTACAGAGAAGGGTCGCGCGGCTAGCTGGCACCCCCCGACTGAAGGGATAGTCCGTCATAGTCAATTGTGTCCGCAACTGTCATTCGCGACAGGTGGATGCAATGGAGGAGTGGCCCAGCCTTTCCCGTTGTGGGGTGTCCCCTCGCGTACAAAATGGTTGGGTTTGCTCGGGAATTCTGCCGCTGATGGTCCGCCTTGCTTGGTCTGGGGCCCCGGCTTTTGCGGTTTTCAAAAGGGTGCGCAACTGCGCGGCTTAGAGAACGTTCCCCCAACCCGCGCTCAGCTGTCGAATTCGCCGTCGGCACTTTCAACGCCTCCACGGCTACTCTCGTTTTCTCGCACTGAAAATTCAGTCACTTACGCCCACGAGAATTTGGCATCCGCCTTGCTTTTACCGAACTGAAATGGGCAGGTATTCGGAGGCAAGGATGAAGGTTTTCAGAACAGTAATGTTGGGCGCGGCGCTACTTGGCTGCTCGGCATGGAGCGTGGCACAGAGTTATCAGAGCTGGACTTACCAGGATCGCGAAGACCGCCGCGCATATCGGGACGGTTACGAACGAGTACGAACGGATGCATCCAGCGGACGGCGCTTTCAACCCGACATCGATCGCTATCGGGAAGGCGACGAGCGGCGCGATTTCCGCGATGGTTATGAAGCGGGCTACAACAGCGCCCGTGGTCGCGATCGAGATTGGAATCGAGATGGTTATGGCGATGACCGGTATTCCAGTGATCGGGGCATGATGAGCGGCGATCGCATCGCGCGGGAGAATGGATTCAATGACGGCATCAAGGATGGCCTTCATGACCGTACCGACCGACACGGCTTCCGCCCGACTCATGACGACAACTACAAGAATGCCGGCCACGGATACACCTCACTGTACGGAGATAAGCAGCGGTATAAAGATACGTACCGGCAAGGTTATGAGGAGGGTTATCAACGTGGCTACAACACCAGGTAGCCTCCGCTATCGCAAGCAAGAACAAGAAGCAGCGAAGGGTGCGCCACCAGGTGCGCCACCCTTCTCGCCACAGATTGAGGGTTTATTTCTCCAGGTAGTCAGTTTGCCATTTCCCGATGCCGGTTAGCTGAACGACGACAGCGCCTTTGGCTTCGACAAAATGAGGGACGTTGGCCGGAATGACGACGAAACTACCTGCCGGGTAGCTCTTTAGCTTCGCTGCGTCGAATTTCGCTCCCTCGCCCACATACCAGGTGCCTTCGATCACCGTGGCCAGTTCGTCTCGCGGGTGCGTATGTGCGAGGACACGCGCACCGTCAGGTATTTTCACGCGATCGATCCAGGTGCCACCCTGGCTGGAGTCGCCGAACAGGTGCGCTCGTTGTCTGCCGTCGTTGTAGTAAGGGGGAGTAAACCACCTTACTTTGTCTGGGGTTAACCCGACAATCTCCTTCTTGCTCGGTTCGGCCAAGCTCGTTGCCCATGCGACTGCCGCAACGATTGTGACTATGGCAGCGACTGCGGAAAAGATCCTCTTCATCGCTTTCTCCTGTCCCAGATTGTCTTGGTTTGCAGCTGGTTTCTCGGCGCAAGTGCAGTTGTCATCGGGATCGCCACGGATGGCAGTAACCCGGCGCCAGAACATGTACGTGTACTTCGCATGCCAACAGGCGATCGCGCGCTAATGCGCATTCGAAAACACTTGGCATAGACCGCCGTAATTCGAAAACCGATCAGAGACGGCGAGACAGAGGCTCGCCGCCTCTGACGTTTCCTGCTAACGCACCGGCCTGAAATAGTTCGTCACCACGTTCTGCGCAACTTTGTGACCGAGCACAAATCCTTGCACCATCGAGTGATGGTAGTGAAATCCAGCGTAGATGCGGGCGAATTCCACTTCCTTCTGCCACTCGCGGACGCTGTTGAAGTTATGGGTTGTGCCCGTTACCGTGCTGTCAATCGATATTTGTAGATGCGGAGTTCCAAAATAGGCCTTAAGCGTGTTGGCTAATGCTCCGGTTTGGCAGGCGTGCGATGACGGATACTCCGGATGCCCAGGCGTTGTCGCCAGCGGTGACCAACTCGCGTCAGCTACGGTATCGGGATTGCCATCGATATCGCCATTGCGAATCGCGGTCACTGGACGCCAGAAGCTGTAGTGATATTTCGCATTCCAGCAACCGATTGAGGCGTCAGCCGCCGCTGCATACGCCATGGCAAATAATCTCGCCGTGTCTGCAAGGCTCAGGTTCAGCTCGGTGGTTTTTGCGCGCAGCATGCGGCCATATTGGGTGGCGGTAGGCTCAGTCCAAAAAAGCCCAATCTCTGTCTGTTGGGGCGTCCTCACTGTGCTGTTTGCGGCTCCAAGCGCCTTTACCTGGTTGTAATCGTCGACCCAGGTCTGGCTGCCAAAGTCAGGCGGCGGCTCGTCAGGAAGGAACTGCGCTGGATCATCAAATGTAAACGGCCGCATTTGCCCGAGCCAGGGTGTCTGCGGGGCAGTTATCCCGGGCGTCAGCATCCAGATTCCGGCGGTTGGTATTGATGGGAAGCTGTACGGCACGCTGGCTCCGCGTCCATCGTTTGCGCGTAGCTGGATCAAAGCGATTGCCGATGCCAAGCCTACACTCTGTCCGTTAGCTTTTGTTGGACCGTCCGGGATTGCTGACAGCGATGTCGTGTACTGGGCGGAAAGGGCTGCAGCACGATCGGGCAAAAAGTACAACAGTGTGCGATATGCAGCTTCAACAGCCGCGGCATCGGCGGAGGCGCCCGCCGGTGCGGTGAGTGAATATTTGTAGGGAGCAAAACCTCCATCAATTGCGTTGATCGCGTTGTACACGGCCAATTGCACGTAAGCGACGTAGACTGGCGTCGCAGTCGTTGCACCAGGTGCGCTGCTCTTGCGAGCTTCGGTGATTGCAGTATTGTTCCAGTCGGTTACCGCGTTCTGCGCGCTTGCCCCTGTGACAATCGACAGCACGAGTAATCCAACCTTCGTCAGCAAGCTCAAAACTTTGCTCTTCATGAGAGACCTCCAAAAATCTGAGTGATGAGGCGCAGTCTTGAGCGGTGTGGCCGCGTTAGGCAATGCAGCTTCACTGAAGCGCGGGTAAAGGTTTGCTGAACTCCTAAGTTGCTGCAGCAGTTGATTGTTAGCTGCTAATGGCGCATCATTCTCGACGCCAATTCACCATCCCATGCGGGGAGTTACGGCGCAGGAATTCCATTTCGGCGAGTTCACGCTCGATGAGTCCGGTTATCGGCTGCAGCGAGGCGCACGCCAGCTGCGTTTGGAAAAACTCCCTATGGAGTTGCTCATCCTGCTGGTTCAGCGGCATGGGGAATTGGTTTCCCGCGAAGAGATCGCTGACCACCTTTGGCGCAAGGAAGTTTTTGTCGATATCGATCACAGCATCAACACGGCTGTTCGCAAGATCCGTCTGGTGTTACGCGATGACCCGGAGAAGCCTCGTTTTGTAGAAACCGTGGTTGGCAAGGGATATCGCTTTGCCGCACCGATTACTCACGGCAATGGCTCCTCCGAGGCTCCGCTCCTCGCAAAGGAGCAACCCCTTCCATCTCAAGCGCAAGCAATTGCGGAACCTGCAGTTCCAGCCACTCCCCCAAAAACCCTTTCCGCGCGTCTAATGATGATGCTCGCGATCGCGGCAGCGGCTGCAATCGTCGCTATCGTTCTGCTAATAAATCGCGGCAGTGCTAAGGGCACAGGGCTGCAACCCATCAAGTCGCTGGCAGTATTGCCTTTGAAGAATCTCTCTGCTGACCCGAAACAGGAATACCTGGCTGACGGAATGACCGAAGCTCTTATCGGACGTCTCGCCGGGATCCATGATCTGCGCGTCATTTCCCGCACGTCGGTGGTGCGTTTCAAGGACACGCAGCTCTCGGCG
>DATMPC010000004.1 GCA_035567895.1 Terriglobales bacterium
TGCGCAAGAGGCCGTGAGGTTCGGCGTCGCTCGACGTAAGAGATTTCAGCGCCTCGGTCCGCTGCAGCAGATCTCGCGCTTGTTCGAGTACCCTGGAGCCAAGCGAGTTCAGACGCGGCGGCTTTACCGAGCGGTCGAGCAACTCGGCACCCAATGCAGCCTCCAGCCTTTGCACTTGCCGGGTAATCGCAGAGGGCGTCCGGAATAGACGATCGGCTGCACCGGCGATGGACCCGGCCTGGGCAAACTCTACGAGGGCGCGTAAATCTTCGAGCAAGAGAGTCTCCTAAAGTACTCCTAAAACCTCCTCCCAACGAATAGCAGAATCGTGCGCAAACGGCAACATCATTGTGAGAATAATGAACTTGTGGAACGTGTCGGTCCTCCGTTACAAAGAGCAAGAAGTTTAGGTACATCGCGCTCGTTGCACGGGACGGCTGGAGAAAATTGAACGACAACCAATGGACCCTCCTATCCTCCGAGCCACTGAGCCAGCAGCGGTGGCAGGAGATTCCGCCGATCGCAAACTGGTAATGGAGTTTTCAAGGCAGAGAGCCGAAAGGAAGCGTCTTCATGGGGACTTTACTTCAGGATGTTCGCTATGGTTTGCGCATGTTGGTCAAGAAGCCAACATTCACGATCGTGGCTGTCCTGACGCTGGCTCTGGGCGTGGGAGCCAACACGGCCATTTTCAGCATCGTGAACGCCGTGCTGCTCCGTTCACTTCCGTTCTCCGACCCCGACCGTCTTGTAAGGATCTCCTTTAATAACCCAGGGGTAGGATTGCGGGGCGTTCGGTTTTCCGTGCCGGAATTCGACGATCTCAGAACGCAGACGGATGTGTTCGAAGATGTGAGTGTCATCGTTTTTGGCCCCACAAACTTGACCGGCGCCAAACAGCCCGAACATTTGGAAATGATGGAGGTCTCTCCCAACTACTTTTCCATGCTCGGCGCCATTCCCGAACTGGGACGCTTGTTTGGTCACCAGGACTTCGCGCTCGGTTTCGCGCCCGTCGTTGTGATCAGCGATGCTTTGTGGCGCCGATCTTATGGGGCTGATCCTGGCGTCCTCGGCCGGAGCCTTCGCCTCGATAACGATCTGTATACGATTGTAGGTGTACTCTCTCCCGGATTTCGCAACCCCGGATCGACCATTCCAGCCGTGGAGGTGTGGATTACCTGCGGATTCAGTGGCGATCCGTTCCCGCCGCCGGCGCGTGGCTTACGCATATTACCGGCGGCAATCGGACGTCTCAAGCCGGGCCTCACCGTAACACAGGCTCAGTCGCGGCTTGATGCAATGGCTGCTAATCTGCGTCGCGAATTTGCCAACGACTACCCGCCGCAGGCCAAATGGACGGTTGAGATTGTGCCGTTGCAGCAATCGTTGGTGGGTAAGGTTCGACCGATGCTGGCCGTGTTGATGGCTGCCGTAATCTTAATCGTTTTCGTGGTGTCTCTAAACATTGGCAGTGTGCTTCTGGCGCGCGCCTCCGGACGACAGCAAGAGATGGCAGTGCGCGCGGCAATGGGAGCGAGCGGCGGCAGAATGATCCGGCAGATGCTCACCGAATCGCTGTTGCTGGCTTTCATCGGGGGAATCGCAGGGCTCACGACGGCGGTGATCACGCTGAAAGCCGTCTTGCGATTTGTGCCGGCGAATCTTCCGCGACTGGGCGAAGTAAACATTGATTGGAAGGTGCTGGGGTTTGCGTTACTGATTTCGCTCGCGACCGGTCTACTGTTTGGGCTGGCCCCCGCGACTCATTCCTCGAAGGCGGGACTTGCGGGCACGATGCGCGAGGGCTCGCGCGGCTCGGGTTACAGCGCGAAGGCCGGGCGCATGCGCGACGCACTGATGGTGTCGCAGCTGGCTTTTGCGGTAGTGCTGATGATCGGCGCGGGGCTCCTATTAGAAACGCTGCGCGATTTGTTGCGACAGAACCCGGGCTTCAATGCATCGCAAGTAGTGACGGCGAATATCTATCTGCCGAACCCGAATAATCCGCAGCTCGATCCATATCACACGTTCGCGCAGCAGATTCCGTTTAATCGCGAACTGCTGCAGCGCGCGAACGCGATTCCTGGCGTGGAGTTGGCGGCAATTACGTCCAATTTGCCGGCCGCCGACACAATCAACAGCGATTCGGCGGCCTACGGCACCACCAATCACAATTCGCTGGCCATCGAAGACCGGCCCACGGAATCCTCGGGAGATTTGAGCGCGGAAGTTATCCGCATCAGCCCGGATTATTTTCGGGTGATACAAACACCGCTCGTCGAAGGGCGCTTCTTCACCGAGGACGACGAGAACGGCAAGCTGCCCGTGGCGATCATCGACGAGGCGACGGCAAGGCGCTACTGGTGGCCGGATCATGATCCACTGGGCCGGCGCCTTCGTATCCGGTTGCGTTTCGGGCAGAATCCCGTGAATCCATGGAGCACCGTGGTGGGCGTGGTGAAAAATATCAAGCACGACGGGCTCGATGTCGATGGCGTGCCGCACCTCTATGTTCCGCTGAATCAATTTCTCGGGCGGTCGTTGAGCTTGGCTCTGCGAACTTCCTTGCCGGCGAGCACGCTCGAGCCGCAGATTCGCGGCGCGATTCAGAGCGTAGATCCAGGGCTGCCGGTGTTCGGCGTCACCTCGATGGATGAAATACTGGATGCATCGCTGGCATCGCGCAGATTTTCCGCGAATCTGGTTGCTGGATTTGCGGGTGGGGCGCTCTTGCTTGCCTCGATCGGAATTTACGGTTTGCTGGCCTATATGGTTGGCCAAAGATCACGCGAGATTGGTCTCCGATTGGCGTTGGGTGCCCAGCGAGCGGATATCTTGCGACTTGTCCTGGGAAAAGGTGTAGTCCTGGCTGGCCTCGGAATTGTGACCGGGGTGATATTTTCCGCTTCTACCGCCTCGACGATGGCAAGTTTGCTCTACGGCGTTCGCCCACATGATCCGGCTGTATTTCTGATGGTGCCTTTGCTTCTGCTCGTAGTTGCGATTGCCGCCAGCTACATTCCGGCTTGGCGAGCGACCAAGGTGGATCCTATTGTGGCGCTGCGGGAATCGTGAGTTCCTTGGGCATGGACGCGTCGAGTGATGTGGGAAAGGCCCGCAGCGCATCCCGGTCGTTCGCCAAAACTCTGTCCGCACTTGGAACCAGCAGTACAGCTCATTGAAGTCCACAATGATGGGATCCGAGGCCTCTGAGATTACAGGTCATTCTGTGGGCGCAATCACGCCGCTCTGCCTCGGTTCCTTACTGCCCGTATTCTTCGACATTGGGCTAAAGCGTTTCGAGGAGGTCGTGACCGCTGGGGGCTCGACCCACGCAGCTATCCGAATCCCGCTCACTCGATTTGCCCAGCTCACCGGCGCCACGTGGGTCGATGTCTGCAAAGAGATGTAAGCCAATGGGGAACGGGCTCCAACGACAGTTCAATTGCACATGTAACTTGCCAACAATGAAATTCCACCTTTATCAGTTCCACCCAGGAAAGGACGATGTTTCAATGTCAACGTTTTCTTTACAAATGCTGCGGGCACTATTTTTAGCGACGATTCTGGCTGGCGCGCTCGCCGGAAGTGCCATGGCGCAGGCGCCGGATGCCAGCTGTGCGTTGCCGTCAGAGCCCGAGGGAATTCCAGCCGCGCTTGATGCGGCAATCACCGGGCCCGCGGACAAGGATCGAGCCTGCATGAAGGCCCTGTTAATACCCGAAGCGCGCATGATGTTCCTTTCAATCGCCGCGGACGGTGCGCCGAGCTATAAGCTCGAGACCTTGGACGATTGGATCGCCCGCGTCAAAGCCCGTGGCCACGCCATGTTGGAAGAAAAGCAGCTGAAGTTTCGCATTGAGCGCTACGGCAACATCGCGCACTTATGGAGCAGCTACACGCTGCAAAGCGATGGCAAGCAAGTCGCGCGCGGCATCAACAGCATTCAAGCGATCAAAGAAGCCGGCGGATGGCGAGTTACGGGCATCATGGTGCAGGCCGAGTCGGTCACTGCGCCGCTGCCCAAGGAATATCTGCCGTAAAGTAGGCAAGCTAAGAGCCGTGAAACGGCAGCGGTCAACTCATCGCAACAACGAAAGTGCCTTTCAAAAGCGAGAGGCACTGCAGGAGATATGACCACTCTTTCCAGGTCAGACCGTTCTTCACTCCCAAGAGACCACGGCAGCCTCGGGCACCCAACGCAGCCTCCAGCCTTTGGAGTTGCCGGGTTATCGCGGATGGCGTCCGGTATAGACGATCGGCTGCACCAGCTATGAACCCGGCCTGGGCAAACTCCACGAGGGCGCGTAAATCATCGAGCAAAGAAGCCTCCTAAAGCACATTTCACTCTTCGCAAGATACGTCACCATAATGCAGAAAGGGAAGCATTATTGTGAAAATAATGAACTTGTTGAATGTTGGTTGTCCAGCGATACTACATGGGATTCGTGCGTTTGTGGAGATTGATCAGCTACGGAAGTAGCTACAGGAGTTGCTATGAGCAAGACCGCAATTACCTCGCCTGAACTCGCGCCGCCGGTCGGCCCATTTTCCCAGGCAGTCAAAATCGATGGTTTCCTCTTCTTCAGCGGACAGGTCGCCCAAGACCCGGCCACTGGCAAGGTGGTCGAGGGGGGCATTGTGCCCGAGACGGAGCGCGTCTTCCAAAACCTATCGGCGGTTCTGAAGGCGGCCAGCAAGAGTTTTGATGATGTCGTGCGCGCCGGGGTGTTTCTCACGAACATTACTGACTTCGCCGCGATGAATGGCATCTACGCAAAATATTTCAGTCAGCCCTTTCCCGCCCGCACGACGATCGCGGCGGCCGCGCTACCACTTGGGGCGTGCGTCGAGATTGATCTCGTTGTCAAGGCCTGAGGCGGCGCATGGAGGCCTCATCGCGGGGATATTGGAGGCTCCAAAATGCAAATACTGATAGTGGGCATTGGTGCGTTGGGCGGAACAATTGCGGCGCGTGCCATCCGCACAGGACTGCCCGTGCGGCTTGCGGCTCGCCGGGTGCCCCGCCCTTTAGTTTTGTTGTCCCTTAATGAACCCACAAACCAGAGGCTTGCGACGCATTCTTGGCGGCGGGAATCTGCATTTCATCACCACGAGCTGCTATCAGCGCGAACCGCTCCTCGGCCGCCGCGCTCTGCGTCGGCTATGTCCAACGGCCTTCCCTCAGCACCGAACATAGTTCGGTGGTACCACGAGTCAAGATTGCAAGTCAACGAAAATCTCATTTTGGAACTCACACCGCTGGGGTAGACTGCTCGTCGGCGATCATCGGACGCTGGCACGAGCGACGGATTGCGAAATTCATAATTCACTGCTTATTCACTGTTATTCACTGTTCTTTGTGGCGCGTAAAAATCGCAAATTTCGATAATCTCTCACGCGGCAGGAGGTTGCGCGGAACTGTCCGTTGCTCGCCACCTTTTTCAGAAAAAATTCACTGTTAGATTCGCTGATAAATTCGCTGTTCGGCGAACACCAGTGAATTAAGCCGGTTTCAGGCTGAGTCCGTTGCTCGCTCAAAGACCGCCGATGTGTTCTTTTCGCAGGGGCGCATGCGCCAATGGAGCCTGTGGAGCCACACAGGTCACCTACACCTACACGCTGACCGGCAAGCCCAAGACCATGTCCGACGTCGGCGGCACTACGACGTACGACTACGATGACCGCGACCGCCTGCATTCGAAGCAGACGCCCTTAGGTACGCTGACCTACAGCTACGATAATGCCGGCAATCTGCTGACCATGACTTCGTCGAACACCGGCGGCACCATGACCACCTTCAGCCCCCGATAGTCCAGTACTACCGCCGGGAGGCCGAGAAGCTGAAGACGGAGCAACAACAGACAGAACCGGACCCGCCGCCGCGCCTTACCAGAGAGTGGTACTACCGCACGCACGGAATGAGGTAGAAAAGCCAGCCATCTGGGAACCGAAGACCCATCGTGAGCGGGCGCAGTACGATGAGATTTCGAGAGAGTCGAGCATTCGATAAATCTGGATCTACTCACGCTCCGAAATTGAACGTCTCTTCCTCCGCTATCAGGACAACCGGCGGTCCACCTGTCGAAATTGCCAGGGCATTTGCCAGTACCTGCTGGCCACCCTCTGACGATGCGCAGGCCTTCAACATTTGCATTGATGGAAAGTGGATCTCCGCAATTCGGTGGAACCGCGAGGGACTTTGAGCTGAGTCCAAAACCCTCGTGGCAACGATTTTGGTTTTGCCAGACAACTTGGCCACAGCCATCGGAACATGTTCGTTGTGATAGACGCTCTCGAAACGATCGGCGTCCTTTGGATGCGGGTACATCACGATTAGCTTTGCGCCAGCCATATCACTCCCCTATTGGTTACTCTGAAAGAATTTCGCGATTCGATGCATTATTTCGCTTTGCTTCCGCAACCGTTCTTGCCTCCGCAGCTGTTCTTATCTTTACTCGCAGACTTCGTGCTGCCGGTTTGGGAGGACGAGTTCTTGGACGACTTCTTCTCACCGTTGTTCTGCGTTTGTTGATCGTTGCTCTTACCTTGCTGTGTCTGTGCCGCCATCGTTCCAGCCATCAGGCCGGAAAGACATACGGCCGAGATCAGCGATTTAACCGTGGATTTCATGGGTAAACCTCCGCTCTTCTGAGTACTTGGGACTCATCCTCAAGATTCCCAGCCACAGTGAACGTTACGATTCTTGATGGGATCAAGTGGGCAATTGAGCGAATTACAATTTTTCGTCCCACTGCGAAGACGAGTGGCACTTTTTCCTAGTCCGGGAATCACATCAAATTGGATCAATCGAACAAGTTAAGAGGAGCTATGGCTGAACTTGCATATTTGTCCAAGTCGTACATCGAGAGAAAGAAGGGACCAGTTCGCTATGCGCAGCTACCTGGGGAAGCCAAACCGGTGATCTTCAGCGTGCATGGCGCCGTTGCCGAGCACTATGGAGTGAAGGCCGAGGATTTCGGAGAATCCCATGCGACGACGATTGATTATCTCGTTGCATCCGTCGCAGGTTGACTGCTGGGAACCTTCGGGGGCGCGCTGGAGGCGCGCAAAATCAAGGCAGACGGAAAACTGTCGGGAGAGGTTCGCGGAGAAGTCGAAAAAGCGGAAGATGGCGTGCTTATCATCCGACGCATTCACATCGAGCACAGATTGAAGATTTCAGAAGGCCAGCGTGAAACCGCAGAACGCGTTCACGCCGTGTACGCCGATCGTTGCCCCTTATATAGGTCAGTCAGGACCTCCATTGACGTGACTTCTTCCCTCACTTTGCTGACTGAATAGGGATGGGCATCGCCTCAGCGCATTTAGTGAGGAGATGGTTAGCCTAATCTTGTTAAAAATTTCTGTGAGAGGAATCTAGCACTAGCACGCCATCTTCTTGTCTCGGATGCTCGCGGCTTTGAACGCCTCCGCGGCAGTCCAGATCGACACACCCAGCAAGGCCAAATCCTTAATCAGGAATTGACCTGGTGCACTCAACCTGGGATACCAGTAGCCAGGCTCGAAGGCTCCGGGCGTCGTAAACAGGAAACTTAGGGTGATTAGAAAAGTGATTATTGCACCGGCGCTTCCAATGAATGACGATCGCGGGGATACTGGACGAAGAGCCATCAGAAACGCAACTGCGATCTCAATGATTCCGATCAGTGTCGACACTGCTTGAATGCTTAAAAACGAATACATCCATACCATTAAGGGACTGTGGCTTACGAGTGGCTGAATACCTTGCGCCTCCGCCCGCGTGAACTTCAGCCCCCCGATGAGCAGGAGAATCGCCACAAGTCCGTATCGGGATATGCCGACTCCGGCTCGCTCCATCGCCGATGCCAGCCCTTGCTGAACAGCGTGGGGTATGACGGTGGGAAGTCTGGGATCATGGTATTGTTCAGCGGTAGTTTGCATTTCTCTCACTCGTTAGGACAAACAAGTATCCGATGTGCGGAGAGCCAGAATGTTACAAAGCGGACATCGCTCTTCTGCGCTTACTGCACGTCTGTCCCAACAATCTCATTCGTGCATACCTCGATCAACATCATCTGTTACTGCGATTCGCAGATTGATGGAGCATTATAAGGACAGTCGACATCCAATGTCCTTTGGCAGCCGAACTTAAACTGATGATTCCGAGTTTAGCCGCAGAGAAGTCTCCTGTCCGATACGATGAATCGGTCCTGATTGAGAGGGTTCTCAGCGGAGAACACGAATGCTTTTATGAGTTGATGCGTCCGTATGAGCGGAATATCTACGTCTCTGCGTTCCTGATTTTGCAAAACCAGGCAGATGCCGAGGAGGTCGCTCAGGAAGCGGTGTTCAAGGCTTTTCGGAGACTGAATCAATTTCGGGGGGAGTCCAAGTTCGGTACTTGGATCATCCAGATAACGATTAACGAGGCACGGATGCGCCGGCGCAAGTATCGCCGGGATCGGTACGATTCCATCGAGCAAGATGCGACCGCCGAGGAGACCGGGACTTACATTCCGCGCGATTTCGCCGATTGGAGGGAAATTCCTATTGAGACGCTACAGCGAGCAGAATTCCGCCAGGCCGTGACGCGCGCCTTTCTCCGGCTGCCGGAAAAATACCGGGAGGTTTTTATGCTGCGCGATATAGAACAAATGAGCGCTGCTGAAACCGCCGCGGCACTCGGGATCGGAGAAGGAAACGTACGCACCCGGCTGGTGCGTGCTCGTCTGATGTTGCGCGATGAACTGGCGCCGGGATACGACGGAACATGGCTCGCTGAAGACCGATGGAAGAAGGTGCGTCCATGGTGAAGCAGTCTCGAAATGGAGATCAGGAAAGTCCCCGTGCCTGTGAACTGTTTCGGCAGCAAATCCCGGCCTTTCTTAACCGGGATCTTTCGGAAAAGGAGGGGGCCTCGATGGAACAGCACCGGGATTCGTGTGACAACTGCCGTGTGATACTCGAGCGCGCTGTTCCCGTCGACTGTATGCACGTTTTTCAGCACATCTCCGATTACATCGATGATGAGGTACCTGCCGAGCTACGCGCTCAGATGGAAGCCCATTTCAAAACATGCAAGCATTGTGTCGCTGTCCTTGACGGTACCCGCAACACTATCCAGCTTCTCGGAGATGAGCAAACGTTTGACGTGCCTACTGGCTTCGCTGGGCGACTTTATCGCAAGATTTCCAGGAGGTCTTCGTGAGGGCCCCGGGAATTCGGTGTGTCAACTTTCGTAAGGTTATTCAAGCGCCTGCTGGATGAATGCTTCAATGTCCGCTTGCGGCATGGCACCTTCGGTCGCGTGTACGAGCATTCCTTTTCGATTGATGTAGTAGTTGGTTGGCAGGCCTCCAACACTGTATAGATCGCCGACTATATCGGAGCCAACAAGCAGCCGATAACCGACACGGAGCTCGGTGGCGAATGTTTGGATTGATTCGGGGGATGAGCCGTACATCTCAACACCCACGATTTCCAGGCCCTTATCCTTGTATCGGTTCTGGAAATCGACGAGCCACGGAGTCTCCGCCCTGCACGGCGCGCACGTATTCCCATAAAAGGTCAGCAACACAGCCTTGTTTCGAAGGCTCGAGAGCTTGAACGGCCCTCCGTAAGAAGTTTTTGAGCGAAAAGTCAGGCGCTATTTGCCCACGGTACTTAACAACGCTGACCCGCACCGACTTCGTCGGAAAATAGCGACGAGCGGAAAATGCGACCAACCCAACCAAAGCGGAGAGCGCAATGAGCGCCAGACCCGTACGGAGTGGTCTTTGCAGTCTCTGGAAGATCGGAGCTGCGTTCGTCGGATCGTCGTTATCGATCATTGGTTGTTCTCTTTTCTGGCTAACGCGTCCATCGTAAACAAAGCGGCGGGTCTCAACCGCCGCTCTGTTGTTGTGAAAGTGACGCTGCCGCAGTTTCGCTCAGTTAAGCCGGGCGGCGACACCGCACACGATTACAGGGCCGAAACTGCCGTAGGGCGCACCACCAGGTCCGGTGATGTATCCGTCCCTCGCCATTTTCAAAATTCGGAACTCCTCAGTCAGGAGACCGCGATAGCCCTTCTCGATGGCTTCCTCAGTCCACTCATAGACATTAGCGTCCCATACTGGGCTGTAATCGGTGGCCGTTGTGGGAATGCCACCGAACGTATTGTTTGGCCGGTGTCCGTCCAAAAGCGCGGCACCCACGCCTTGACGCTGTGGATTTTGGCAGCCGCCTTCTGATGCGCCGTTCGTTGCGATGAATATCCGCTCGACAGCACTACGACTGATGTCGTCAACCCCAGTTTCGATTTTGCGCAAACGTGGAGCGAACGTGTTCCCCTCAATCGCGGACACAGTTGGATCGCTCGACTCAGTCGAGATATAGAAGACGGGCTTCCCAAAGCTGTAGCCGTTGATCAGAGAGAGCGTGACGGTGCGATGGGCTGGATCAATAGCGACCACTTGATCATGCACAAGACTGTAGTCCGGGTTTCCATTTGGGAAGCTGATGCCTGCATCTTCCAATGCGGCGGCAACAACCGGTGCGTCATAAATGATGCCCTCAACGTTTACTAGCGGGCTATAATCCGCATCGCCGACCGATCCCGGTTGAGCCACGCTCGGTGGGAACGGTTTTTCGCGAGAGCCGGCGATAAGGTCCCGGTTTGGGCTGAAGTCTACAACGCCAGACTCAAAGAGAAATGTCCCATCAGAACGACGCGTAGCAGGCCGCGCCGCATCGCCAGCATTGTGCAATTTCTTGGAGAAGTTCACGCCTAGACGATCTGCTTCTACCTGGTCGCCAGCGTCCAGAATGATGTACCAGGCCGGCTTCAGACCAAACGGCGTCTTCACCGCACCCTTGTAGAGCGGCAGCGTGATCGTGCCCCTGGGAGTGCCTGCAGGAACATTAACAGTCGTCAACTGTTCGATGGGTATATCGAACTTACCTGATTTCAAAAGCTGGACAGGTCCGGCCAACTCTGGATCGATAAGCGAGTCAGGTGGGGGGAACTGTGAAATGTCGACTTTAGTTCCTATCGAAGCCAAAGGTGGAATGATGTTGCATCCGGGGCCGGGACCATTTGCTGCCGGCCCGGGACCATTCCCGGCTCGTAAGAGTCTACCTTCCCCTTCGTCTTGTCTGTCTCTATCAGCCGCAAATGCCGCGGCTGAAGAGAACATGATTACTGCCGCCGTTGCTGCTATGACTACTGCGTTTGCACGTTTCCACAGTCTGCTCATGCTTTCCCACTCCTGTATTGATGCGTGTTCATTGCAAGTCCTCCATGAAGTTCCGACAGACGAGCCTGTCGTTAACCCAGAAGATTCAGAGTGCGAACAACAGTTACAAGGTGAGCAGGGATGGTTGGGTGAAACGAGGATTAGTAGTTGCCGGGTGGCGCAACGTTTTCCCAATTTAAAATCGCTGGGCACATCCTAAGTTGGACTCCCAAGTGGTTCGACTCCTCAGTTGCCGGGTGGCCCACTCATCGCGGTGTTCGATGAGTGGGTTATCACAAGGTCTCATCTATAATTCGCCGCGTGCCGGGGGCCTCACCCTTCACACACTCACACAAACATCCGCCACTTAACTGGGAACTCTCACCATCTGCTGACTGGAGTTATCGTATTCGTTTCTCGCCGTATAGCGCTCTGGTTGATCAGTCAAACCGCGACAAGTGAGCTCGATTGTCACTGCGAACTGAATCGTGTTTGAGCCGCCGCGAGAAGTCCAAACGCCAGGACCTAAACCGCTTTCAAGGCGGACTTCCTGAACCTGATACGGCTGGGAGCTTCCCAGCGAGTCCAAGTGGATCGGAATGGTACGTTCTGCAATCTCACGAGTGGTGGGAACTAGCTTCCATTCGCCTCTAAGATCATCTGCTGCGAGTTGGCCTTCATTAGAGATTGTCGTAAGCAGGTAGAACCACGGTGGGAAGTTCCTACCATTGTCATATCGCTGCTCGACGCGAACAGTGCTGGCAATCTTCGGGGAAGCGAGCCTTCTGTTGAGAGCATTTGCCTCTCGTAATGCTTTCGTCTGAATCAATCCGACTTGTTGTGCCACAATGACACTCGCAAGCGCGATAACGACGCCGATCAAAGCAATTATGGCCATGGGAAAGCATTATGAAGTGTCATTTGCAGATACCGCAAGGGTTCCTTCCTGGCTGGGTGGCCCATCCTTGTTTTGATTCGGTGTGTTTAGAGATATCCCATTACGGAACTGTGAGTGTCCCATCGTTCGCTGGTGTTGCGAAGTGGGTTAGCTGTACAGGTGGTTACACGATTTTGACTTCTATGGCTGTTCCATTCTCGAACTTCGGGAAAAGCGTATCGCTATCCTTTTCGTAGCCCCACCTTTCGAACACACCGCGAAGGGTGCGACGCCCACATTTTAGGAGTTGCAGGCAAATACCAAAATGAAATCAAACCAGGAGGAAAGGGTGCGCCACTCAACCCAGAAAAAGCGCTCAGGGTCTCTTTAGCATGCTCTTGAAACCCTGAGCGTAGCTCGTTGGTCAGATCTTCTACTGTTCCTCGCGATGTTGGGTGTTCTCTGTGGCCACCCCAGAGATCGTTCCCGCAAACTCGCCAGTCGCGGCAAAGAGGACGGGATTGCCAAGGGTGTCGGACGCCACTGTCTCCACCGTCTCAGTCATCGTAAGAACGCCGGATGCGTGCTGGAAACGGCGGGTTCCACCGGTGATTTGAAACGTCAAAGTACAGTGAGCCACATTGGTAGTGAGATCTATGCAATCCCCTCCGTGCGTGAGATTGACTTCCAATAGACTGCCATCCCCGAAGCGAAACACGCCCACGCCCGCCAGTTCCGGGAGAAAGAGCTGAGTTGAGCCCGAGCAAGTGCTGGACGTCCCCGGAGAATTTGCGATCGCTCGTACATTCGTGACAGTGAATGAACCCAGCGTTCCTTCCCCGGCGAAGTTGTCGCCGTCGTTACTTGTGTTGGGTTGTTGGAGATTGATGGTGCTGGGCGCAGAAGTTCCGGAAAATGACATCTTTACAGACACATCCTGCGCGCGGGCGGCTATGACACCGAGATTGAGAATCAGTGCCACGGTTGCGAGGTGTTTCATTGGTCCCCTAACGGAACGGAACATGACTTCCTCCTAATTTATGTCTTGCCTACCGCACTAGAGTGCGATCAGCTGGGTTTTGTTTTTTGCACGCAGGCGAGCAATGAATTCAGGCAAACCAGTTCAGAGCCATCATCGGCCCGAAACCGGTGCAGTTCTCCCGAATTGAGCCACGCTTCCAGGGCAGGCCGGTCCAGGTTCGAGACCACGCCCACGTTTTCCAGAGCGATCATCTCCGTGTCAGAGCCGCAGAGCGGACACCAGGCACGAGGGGAAGTCCGGCCTCGCAGAATCAGCAGCGAATCGCTTTCGATCGTGATCTTCGTCAGCTTTGCCATCGGGAGCCTGTTTTCTGAAGCAACCCACGTGTTGAAACCAGCGCAGATTGCACGAACGCGGCTTGAGAAGTCCTTACAAGACGTCTGAAAACTTCTGATAATTTCTCGCATCTGGATAACAGCAAGAAAACGGGGAACTTGGATGTTTTCGAGTGAAAGCCGGAGGGATCAATCGCAAGGCTGGATCATGCTAAAATCCGCTCCCAACATTTCACGGGGACACTGCGCATGTCTGCGAGCGAGAGCTAGCGACTGAAAGAACTCTATCAATTTGGGCCTTTCCGAGTTGACCCGGAGAAGGAAGTGCTGTCACGTGCGGGCCAACCCGTCCAACTGACACCCAAGACGTTTCAAATTCTTCTCGTTCTTGTTCGCCACCATAAAGAAGTCGTCACTAAAGACGACCTGATGAAGGCAGTATGGCCGGACACGTTCGTTGAAGAGGCCAACCTCAGCCGCAACATCTTCATGCTTCGGAAGGCGCTGGGCGAGACTTTCCAAGACCACCAGTACATTCTGACGGTGCCAGGACGCGGTTATCGCTTCGCGGAGAACGTGCGCCTCGTCCCCGAGCAGGAAGTCAGCATTGTTGCTGCGCAGCACTCCAGAGTTCAGGTGCAGGTGGAAGAAACCAAGCCCTGGGCATGGATCGCGGTCGCAGTAGTGGTTCTGGTCGCCATGGCCGCTGGCGTGTTCAAACTGTTCGTCAAGCGGCCGTCTGTCCTCACGGGACACGATACTGTCGTGCTCGCTGATTTCGCGAATTCAACCGGCGACCCCGTCTTCGACGGCACTTTGCGCCAGGGCCTGGCCATTCAATTGGAACAATCGCCGTTTCTAAAAATTATGGACGACGCCCAGATGCAGCGTGATCTGCGGCTGATGAATCTCCAGCCCGGAGCGCACATCGGCACTCAGGTTGCGCACGATGTCTGTGTCCGGGAAGCAGGCGCGGCCACGATAGACGGCGCAATCGCCAGCCTGGGAAAAAGCTACGTCATCACCCTGCAGGCAACTGCGTGCCAGGAGGGGGCAACGCTCGCTCGCGAGCAGATTCAGGTCGAAGACAAAGAGCATGTGTTGAGCGCGCTGGGAAGCGCTGCAACTGCCATGCGTGGCAAGCTTGGAGAGTCGGTCACCTCGATCCAGAGGCTGAATCGTCCGTTGGAACAGGTCACTACTCCTTCGCTCGAAGCACTACAGAATTACACCGAAGGTGTTTCCGTGATGGGCCCGGGCCATTTCCTGGCGGCCGTTCCGTTGTTTGAGCGCGCTATCGCAATCGATCCAAAATTCGCGATGGCGTACTACCTTTTAGGCATCGCGGTTGAGCAGGCGGGCGATATGGAACGCAGCGCGGAATATGCCAAACAGGCTTTCGGGCTGATCGACCGCGTTTCGGAGTACGAACGGGCCGGCATCACTGCTTACTACTACAGAGCAACTGGCGAGCTCGACAAGGAGATCGACGCCTACCGATTGGGCGTAAACAACTATCCCCGGTATTGGGGTTTTCATACCCAACTAAGCCTTATCTACATCGATGAAGGGCGATATGACGAGGGGCTGAAGGAAGGCCAGGAGGCGGTTTTGCTGCAGCCCGACGTCGAACCTCCCTACCGCCGTCTATTGGACGCTTACATCTGCCTGGATCGCCTTCCCGAGGCCATGCAGGTGGCGGAGAGAGTGCGAGGGCTGGGGATCGACGGAGCGAGGATTCATCAGCGCTTCCTTGAATTGGCTTACGTGCAAGGCGATCGGGAGGGCATCTCCCGCGAGATTCAATGGTTTGCAGGCAAGCCGGAGGAGTACCTGAGCTTTGGCCTGCAGGCGGCCGACCTGAATCTGCACGGGAGACGCCGTGAATCGCATGAGCTGTATCAGCGTGCCGCCGACACGGCGCGGCGCATGGGTTTCCGCAGCGTTGCTGACGAGTTCGAAGAAACTGATGCGCGTGCTGATGCTTTTTCGGGAAATTGTCAGACGGCGCATCGTCGTGGGAGTCCGGCCTTAGCACTGGCGATTTGCGGCGACACCGCGAAGGCGGAGAAGCTCGCCGCGGCGAATTCGAAGCTTTTCCTAAACGGAACCATCTGGAACGCCGTACAGCTGCCCGAGATCCAAGCCATGATCGCACTCCACGGCGATCAACCAGCGCGAAGCATTGAGCTTCTCGCATCGGCCTCGCCGTACGAGCGCTCTTACATCGACGCAGCTTACTTGCGCGGACTCGCTTATCTTCGTTTGCATAAGGGTGTGGAGGCTGCGGCTGAGTTCCGGAAAATCATGGATCATAAGGGCGCCAATTGGGGCGCCACCTGGGTACACCCGAATTGGGGACAGTACTACTCGCTTTCCTATCTGGGGATGGCACGCGGCTTCGCACTCGCCGGTGAAAGTGCGAAGGCCAAAAAGGCATATCAGGACTTCTTCGAGTTGTGGAAAAACGCCAATCCCGACATCTCAATTCTGAAGCAAGCCAAGGCGGAGTGTGCCAGGCTATAGCGGTTTAAGTTTGCAGTTCGCATACCGCCTTGCTTCAGAGGCTGGGTGGCCGTCCTTCTTTTGATTCGGTCTTTTTAGAGATGTCCCATTACGGAACTGTGGCTGCTCCATCCTTCGCTGGTGTTGCGAAGGTGGGTTAGCTCTACTGGTGGTTAGACGATTTTTACTTCTATGGCTGTTCCATTCTCGAAAGTCGGGAAAAGCGTATCGCCTTCCCTTTCGCGAATCGAATAGCCTAACAATCGCGTTCCGCGTGCAATGGGTTTCGACTCGGACTCGCAATGGTAGAATCTGCCGCTGCATGCACAGGACTCTGAAATACACATTGCAGGTGCTGGCGGGAATCGGCCTGTGGGCGATCTTCTACTTTGGATGGATGTGGTGGCATGTGGCTGGCTACACCTACTACACACCATTGGGAGTCGACATAAGGAATTCGACTGTGTTTCTCAGCATTCACCTTTGGCCGCTTTCTGCGATCGTGTTTGTCTTGGCGCAGATCATTTCCTATCTGGGGATGAGGAGCTTCGTGAGGCAAGTAGAGAGCCCCGAATAGATGGCGGCAGGCAGATGTGCGGCCGATTGAACGCTGCACGGATCACGAATTATTCTGAATTAGTGGTGTCCGAATCTCGCTCGAACAACGGAGGTGGCATGAGACGTTTCGCCTGTCTGGCGGTATTGGTTCTTGGCTCGGTGGCTGCTCTCGCGCAGCAGTTCGCTTCAGTCCCGGGACAGGGCCGGTCGATGGTGGTTACGAAGTTCGGCATCGTTTCCACTCCGCAATTTCTCGCCTCGCAGGCCGGAGCCCACGTTCTTGAAGAAGGCGGCAATGCTGTCGATGCTGCCATCACGGCCAATGCCGTGATGGGCGTGGTCCAACCCTACGTGAACGGCATTGGCGGAGATCTGTTTGCTCTTTACTACGATGCAAAGACCGGCAAGCTTTATGGTCTGAACTCCAGTGGCTGGACCCCGAAGGCGCTGACCATCGATTACCTCAAGTCCAAAGGCGTGACTAAAATGAATCCCATCGGCGTCGAGACCATCGACATTCCCGGCGCCGTCGCGGGATGGGACGCGCTGCGCAGCCGCTTCGGCTCATTACCGTTCAGCCAGATTCTGGCTCCGGCCATCTACTACGCGCAGAACGGATTTCCACTGGCCGAGCGCAATGCGCGCTACTGGGTTGCCAGAAGACTTCTTAACCAGCCCGGCTACAAAGAGACCTACGTCATCTGGCCCACGGCGCCGAAGCCTGGCGACCTGTTCAGAAATCCCGCACTCGCCAATTCTCTTCGCCAGATCGCCGAGCATGGCCGCGACGCGTACTACAACGGTCCGATGACTGAGACGATGGTCAAGTTCCTCGATTCCCAGGGTGGGACTCACACCGTGGAAGACTTCCGCGACTTCCAGCCGGAATGGGTAGAGCCCATTTCCACCACTTACCGTGGCTGGACGGTCTACGAACTTCCTCCCAACGGCCAGGGCATCGACGCACTCTCGATGCTCAATATCATGGAACGCTTTCCCATGGCGCAGTACGGCCACAACTCGGTTGACGCGCTGCACGTGATGATCGAGGCCAAGAAGCTTGCCTATGCCGATATGTACAAATACGTCGCCGATCCGCATTTCACCACCGTTCCCGTAAAGGAACTTCTCTCGAAGGACCTGGCCGAGCAGCGTGCCAAGCTAATCGACATGAAGAAGGCCACGTGCGAGGTGGTTCCATCGCAAATCGCGGCGGAGCTTAATAAGATGGGCCACTCCACCATCTATCTCTCGACCATCGACAAGGATGGCAATATCGTCTCGCTCATTCAGAGCAACTATTCCGGCTACGGCACCGGATTCGTAGCTCCCGGTCTTGGCTTCTCATTCCAGAATCGCGGAGACCTTTTTCAGCTCACTCCTGGATTGCCCAACTCGCTTGCCGGACACAAGCGTCCTCTGCACACCATCATTCCCGCATTCATGGAGAAGGGCGACATTCATATCGGCTTCGGGATCATGGGTGGATGGAACCAGGGGCAGGCGCACGCGCAGTTCGTTTCCAATGTGGTGGACTTTGGGATGAACGTCCAGGCTGCGCTCGAACAGCCGCGCTTCACCAAGGAAACTTTTGACGGTTGCGATGTTCAGATGGAGCAGACCATCCCCGCCGACGTCCGCGCGGGTCTGACGGAACGTGGCCACCAGATTCGGCTTCTTGAACCTTTCTCCTTTACTGTGGGGCAAGGCGCGGCGGTCGTCCGCGACGGCACCCGCGAGGTGAATTTTGCTGCAGGAGATCCGCGCTCTGACGGGGCCGCCATCCCCCAAGAGCCGAGCACGAAGTAGCTCAAGCGGCAGTCAAAAATGGGAAACTAAGCGAAGGCTGCCCGGAGAGAAGAGGTTTGTTGAGTGACGTTCGGCTCGTGTTTACTTCGGGAATGAGTCGCCGAACATCGGATTCCCGCTCTTGGACTGTTGCTCGGTAGCCTCGTCCTGAATTACATCCCAGTGCTCGACAAGAATTCCATCCTTCAAGCGAACGATGTCCGCTGCGATCCAGTTCACCGGCAGTCCGATGTTGGAGAACCGGCCATGAACGATGACGTAGTCACCTTCTGCAAGAATCACCCCAGGCTCATATTTGAGCGACGGCGGCGCGGCCTTGATGAGGTTGAAGAGCCCGCCACGTCCCGGCTCGATATGGGCGCTGTGTTGAATGTAGTTGGGCGACCAAAATCGCTCCGCAGCCGAGTAGTCTCGCTTATTGAACAGGGTATCGAATGCCTTCAGTACGGTCGCCTTATTCTTTTCCGCATTTGAAGCGCTCATTGTTTTCCTCTCTTGCAAAGAAACGTTGGACGTTTTTGTTTTGAAACGGTTCATAAAGCTCGCTCGTACTTTCCTCATTGTCCCTTGCTCTCAGTCGGCCTAAAAATGAGACGCGGCTCGGCTACGGTTACGCTTGGCTCGGACCGAATAGCTTCAGCATTTGCTGGTTGAACCCGTTCACCAAAGCATGCTCCTCAGGGCCAGGATTGGCTCGCAGGGGTTTTGCCGCTTCAACGAGGATCTCGTTAGCATCTGTTCCAAGCACGTCTAACGTTGCGGCGATAAACCGGTCGAGAGGCATTGCCTGCTCGGCGTCCTGGCTATTCATGAGCTCCGTGCGCACCCAGGGTGGCGCCACCTCGAGCACTTGAACACCGCTATCGCGAAGCAAGAAGCGTTGCGATAAGACATAGGAGTGGAGCGCAGCTTTTGTGGCTGAATAGATAGCCGTCACAGCCAATGGCACAAAGGCAAGTACCGAGGTGTTGTAGAGAATCACACCGCGGCGGCTCTTAAGCTGATCCATGAGAGCCGATGTCAATCGAATGGGGCCCAGAAGATTGGTGGTAACGGTGGACACGAGCAGTTTGTCGTCGATGACACCCGCCGCCCGATCCGGTTCCATGATTCCAGCGTTATTGATGAGAACATTCAGATGCGAATGTTCTGCAATCAACTTCTTCGCCACTGCTTCGATACTGTCCGGGTCTGCGATATCGAGTTCGATCGCCTCGATGCCCGGATTGGCCTTCGCTACGGAGTCCAAATGGCTCTTGCGTCTGCCTGAGATGATCACTCTGTTTCCGCGTTTATGTAACTCCTCGGCCAGCGCGCGGCCAATACCCGATCCGCCGCCGGTAATGAAGATGGTGTTTCCGGTGAGATTCATAATTCCTCCGATCTGTGTGACTTCCGCTTCGGCGTTTTTGAACCGTTCGGTTCTATATGATGATGGGGATGTGCCGAGGTTGCAGAGATATTGAACTATTCGGTTCTTTATCGGACAATATCAGGATGGGGCGCCCGAAGAACTTTAGCCGAGAGGAAGTGCTGGAGAAGGCAATGCCTGTCTTCTGGAAGCACGGGTTTGCGGACACGAGCCTGCAGGAACTGGAACGAGCCACAGGCGTGAACAAGTCAGGGCTGTACACGGAGTTCCGAGACAAGGAAGATCTTTTTGTGGCATGCCTTCGGCACTACCTTGAGAGCCAGGGGAAGAGGGAGCTTCTCACTAAGGAGCCTCTCGGCTGGAACAACGTCGAGGCCTTTCTCCAGCATGGCCCTCTCAACAAAGGGGAACAGCAGGGATGCTTTTCCGTCAACTCCATGCGGGAGTTCGCTATTCTTCCGGATGAGGCGTATGGGGTCGTAACCGAGAATCGGGCACTATTGCAGCGCCATCTCGCGATGAATATCGAGGCGGAAAAGCCCAAAATGGCTCCTTCTGCAATTGCGGAGATGGTGCTGTCTTTCTTCTCCGGATTATGCATCGAGCGCAACCTCAAATCCAGCAAAGCCTCATCGACCCGCAAGATCGAAAACTTTATGACGGCCCTTCGCAGTCTCTAATGGAACGAATAGTCCTCTGTCGCGATGGCAGCATCTGGTTTTTAATCGTTGTCGTTGCCACCACGTGAGGGCGTCCACCCGATCAAGGGAGTTTTCTCTAACACGTCTCTTCGCACCTAATCCAAACGCTCGTTCCTGAACCTGCCTACCAACAACGCCACTGTGATCGCTATGTAGAGAACTCCGAGCACCAGTCGGCCCCAATTACCCTGGTCCAGCACCGGAGTCAACAGGATCGCCACTAGGAGCGATAGGAGGAGTAACAAATCCGGTCGCGATTGAAGTTTCGCGCGCACTGAGAAAACCTCAATTCAAGAGGCGATTGCTGCTGGCCGTGGTGGTTTCACGTACCAATTCATCCAGCATTGCAGCGCGGCCTACTTGGTGCCACGCCTGTTTCGACAGATTCAATTTGAGCGGATAGGACAGCTCTGCCACCGGTGCGTGTCCGCCATGCCCAGATTCTACCGCGTTACAATTCGAGTATGAGCGAGCAAATCAATATCTAGGTTGTCGGAGACTCACCGGGAACGAAGGGTTGAGCACTACTGCAAACAGTCTTATGACCAGCGGGTACACAGATCCCAGTATCGATGAATATCTGCGTAAGCGGCTGATGCCGGTGGAAGGTGCGATTCCGCATCTGCCCGGAATCGAGATGTACGGAAATTCTATTCCAGTCGGAACGGTGGGCGGCGACCTGTTTGAGTACATCAACTTTCAGCAGCGTTACGACCTTGATGCGCGCATTCAGCGGGCCGTGAGGCTATCGAAGGAATTTCTTGAGCCGCTTCCGCCAGGGGCATCACCTCGCAATTCGGTGGACGATCATGTGGAATGGTTGAAGTCCAGACCGCTTTATAGCCCCGAAATGGAAACCGAGTATAGGGACGCGAGAAGCTCGGAGCAAGTGCGGGTCGCCGAAGATCTGGGCGAGCTCTATACAACGGCTGGAGTACTGCTGGTGGATGCTGAGGGGCACGGGATTATTTCAGCCAAGATTGCCTCCACGGTGCACGATACCTTCCACGCTTTCATGCTCTCCGAACTCGACCGCTACGGCAAAACCACAGTCGAGCTATTTGAAAAAATCAATCTGCGATTGGCGCAATCGGTTACCGCTCGCAATTCGTTGGGAAGAACTGAGAAAGACTACGCGCGCGAGATCGCGACCATGCTGTACGGCGAAGTACATCCTTACGGCTACTTTCGATTCGTGAATTTTGGACATCCGCCGCCACTGGTGTTCTCCGCCGAATATCGCAGGTTCATGGAGATCGATAAAGAACGGATGGTGCAATTCCTGGCTTTGGGTTTGCAGATCCCCGAGGATCATCCGGATCGTAAGCGGTATTTCTCTTTGACACGCCGGCCGAGGCGAGCTAACGCGTCCGATGTCGCCGAAATCACGCTGATGAGTCCGGGCGACATTCTTTTCCTGTATACCGACGGGGTTTATGACGGCAGCGACAACGAAGAACGTGAGCACCTCGAAGCAGTGATGAGGGAGCACTATTGGCAATCAGCAAAAGACATCTGCAATGCGTTGCTGGAACACGCTACAAGAGATGACGATCATTTGCGGCAGATTGGCGAACCGGACCGCATTGACGACAAAACGGTGTTCATTATCAAGAGGCAATGAGCCACACGAGATTCGTGCCGATAAGTCGGCTTGTGGGAAATTGGATACGCCAACCCCCCGGGGCGGATCGATCCTCAATAAACGCGGGCAGTGCTTAGTAACTACGCTGCCCTTCTCAGTGTCAACTCAGCGCAGATGTAGCCCGCCTTGGCACTTTGGGGATTGTGCCTCAGCGACGAGCCATTCGCATAAATCAACTGCCAGCCATCACAGTTATCGACTCGAGTGTCCATCAGCATCGCTCTAGGCAAACCCATTCAAGGGTTTCAATAACCATTGTTTCCTTTCAACTGACCAGAATCAGGAACCCATCGATTATTAAAGAGACCGACAGGTCGCATACTAATTGTTAAAGGTCGGATTGGAAATGTTTCCTGTGGGATATGCGACCGACCGGTCCCAGGGGGTATCTTCACTGTCAGTCAACAACGCGTTCTGGTTCCATTAAGGGAAACAACATCAAGGCTGGGCACGCATTCAGGAGATGTGTTTGCTCTTGACGTCGGCTTTTATAGAACCCGGCCTGGCAATCTTCGGCGCTTGAATGGTGCTCTCAAACAATTCCGAAGGATTTGACCCGCCGCCGCCGATATAGACACAACTCGATATCCGCTATGCGGTGTACTGATCGAGTTGTTAGTAAGAAAACGAAAATTTCACTCCATAAAGGAGAAATTGTGATGAATGATCCCCACAAGTTCAGCACGGAGTTTGGATCTGATCATGCGCTCGAACAAAGTACACCTATTGTCAGTCACCATGACACCATCAAATGGTTTGAGGCAATCCCCGGAGAACAATTGTGTATTCGGGTTCACGGAACACAGGTGAATGGCCGCTATGCAATTATGGAAAATATCGCGGCGCCAGGCACAGCAACACCTATGCACTT
>DATMPC010000005.1 GCA_035567895.1 Terriglobales bacterium
ATGGGTTTCAACCGGTCGGCTCTGGTCGCGGGATTGGTGCTGACCTATCTCGGGATGAAAGGTGAGGATGCCGTGGCGCTTCTGAGGGAAAAACGGCCCGGCGCGTTGTTCAACGAAAACTTCGCCGCCTATCTCACGGCGCTGCCGTCCAACACCACTGCACCGGGCCCGTCCTAGAACTTGACTTGTCCGGTTTTGCGTGCCTATCGGGCGCTATGGTCAATTTGGGAAATTACCATCATCCTTTTTCGCGGACGCGCATCCAACATGCAACAGCTCCGAAGGACTTTCGCAGTGATTGAGTCTGTCTTGTTTCCGGGCTTTCTGGTCGGAGATATCTCGACGACAGGGGCTACGATACGAACCCTTCGGGCCGGTTCAGGTCCACCTCTGCTCCTTCTTCATGGCTATCCCCAAACACACGTTATCTGGCACAAGATTGCGAGGCACCTCACGGACCGGTTCGCCGTTGTGCTAACTGACCTGCGAGGTTACGGCGATTCGAGCAAGCCAGAGGGAGGTGCGCGACACGTCAACTACTCATTTCGCGCAATGGCTCAGGACCAGCTCGAGGTCATGCGTCATCTCGGGTATGAACGGTTTTACGTGGGTTCTCACGACCGAGGGGCCAGAACAGCTCACCGACTGTGCTTAGATCACCCAGAGGCAGTCCGCAAAGTCTGCTTCTTGGAGATTGTGCCGACTCTGCGCATGTATCGGGATACGTCGAAGGAGTTCGCCACCAAGTACATGTGGTGGTTCTTTCTTATCCAGAAAGCCCCATTGCCTGAACATATGATCGGAGCAGATCCGGAATTCTTCCTTAACGAGCATCTCGAGGTGCAGAACGGAACGCCCGGAGCTCTTACGGCAGAAGCTCGCAAGGAGTACAAACGCTGCTTCTGTACTCCTGAGGCCATTCATGCGAGCTGCGAGGATTTTCGCGCGGCTGCGGAAATCGACCTGGAGATGGATGAGGCCGATGAGAAAGCCGGACGGAAAATTGAGGCTCCTGTGCTCGCATTGTGGGGTGCAAAGGGCGCGGTCGGGAAGCTCTGGAACGTTCTCGAAGTCTGGCGACAGCGCGCGAGCTCGCCTGTGGAAGGACGGGCCCTTGACGCAGGACATTATCTTGCAGAAGAGCAATCGGAAGAAGTGCTGCAGGAATTCCTGCGCTTCTTCCGCGACTAAGGAGGACCTATGAATTTCAAGAAGATCGACGAATCGCCGAAGACGTTCATCCTCGTGTTTCAAACCGGAGACGAGCTCGCGGCAGGGCTACTTCAGTTTGCCAAGGAGCAGAAGCTGTCGGCCGCCAGCTTCAAGGCTATCGGTGCACTCTCGTCAGTGCGACTGGGGTGGCTCAGTTGGGAAAACAAACGGTATGAGCCGTCGGTAACGCTCGATGAGCAAGTTGAACTCTTATCACTTATCGGAGATGTTGCGCTGAAGGATGGAGAGCCGGTCGTTCATGCTCATGCTGTGGTTGGAAAGAAAAACGGAACGGCGCATGGTGGTCACTTGCTGGGGGCGCGTATTCGGCCGACATGCGAAGTCGTTCTGACAGAGAGTCCTGCGCACCTTCAGAAGTACATCGATCCAGAGTCAGGCATTGCGGTGATTAAGCCCCTGGCGAAGCGGGCCAAGTCCTAAAACAGCAAAACCGGAAACTAGGGCGAGGCTAGAATCACTCCCGTGTGGGACAATCCGAGTGAGGCTGTGAAATGAAACACGGGCGGGACTCTAAATGCCCGTGCACCAGGGCGGGATCGCGATACATGTTGTGCCGTGTTGTGATGGAATGCCGTTGGGCTTGGGCAGCAAGCGCAAGGAATCGAGAAAAGGCGGAAAGCAGTCCAAGAAAAATTCCTCCATCGGTCGCCAACAGCCCAAGTCCTGAGTAACAGCGTATCTCGTCAATTTGAATTCGGCGAAATCAAGTCCGGTTCGCGGACATCACTGGTAACCTCCGCGAATGATTCTGGCCCGCAACGGGCATTTGTGCGTTCGGCATATGCGGAGAATGGTTCCTTCGAACCCCCCGAATGGGACTTCTAACCCCCTGACGCAAAAATTGGAAGTCCTTATCTTCGTTATATTTAGATTTTCACGTCGACTGAACAGGATGCGCAAATTCCGTCGAAAAAATCCAAGAATTAGTAACACGGGAAACTGTTAGAAAAATAGCGTGTGGTATCAGTCACTTAGAGTTTCTGACGGAGAGGGGGGATTATATTGCTCCTTTTTCCGCAACTCTCTTGTTTTCTGTCACTTCATTCGTAAAACCCGCATTTTCTGTTGTTTACGAACGAGTCTCAGTGCCCTCCAGTCTCTCCTACGGACATCGAAAGTGCCCAAAAAAAGTAACACGAGTAACAAAACCGAATTCCCAACCCTGGAAGCCAACTCTCGCCATCTATCGCGCAAACTTCGCGAGAAGATGCGGTGCTGCGTTGTGGGTCCACGAGAAACGTATCCATGAACGATTGACCTGAAAACCTGAAAACACACCGGCCCGGACGCTCGAAAGAGAATCCGGGCCGTTTCACTTCGGGCGTTCTCGGGTGTCTTGAATGAACCCGGCAGATCGGGCACGCGCCCCAACGAAGTTACGAGGTTCGCCTTCGTCCTGAAACTCTGCTCTGCTGCCTCTTCACGAACGGACCGGGCCGAAATTCCATTGAAGTCACGCCGCGCCCGACCTCCTAGTCCCGAACCAGCCTGGACCAGGCCAAATCCCTTGAATTGACGGCATTTGCCTGTGCATTCCCCCGGCTTATTTGGGCTACGTGGGCTACAAAGCGCTGATGGCCTGAGTTGAGGCTGTTGACCGTCGCGCATGTACAAATCACACCATCTTTGGAACGGATGATATTTTGGCGAGGAACAGGGTTGCCAACGGGAGCGCTGGGAGCGCTTCACGACTTTGACAATGTGACACGCAATGTGCCACAATCATCGCATGCCTAACGTGAACATCCGTCAACTACGGGACACCCGAAAGCTGAAGGCCTGGTTGCGGGCGGGAAAAACTGTGGAACTCCGAGACCGCAACAAGGTTATAGCCCGCATCGTTCCAGCGGAGCAGCAAGAAACAACCGTGGCGGTTCCGGATTTCGCGGCCCGCCGCAAGAAGATCTTCGGCGATCGGGTTCTACCGGGAGCAGACATCGTCACCGAGGAGCGAGGCCGCTTTTGACGATTTACGCCGATACCAGCTTTTTCGTCTCGATTTACGTAAAAGATGCTCACTCCACCAAGGCCGACCTCCTTTTGAGCCCAGGCGCCAGGCCATGTATTACGCCGCTTCATTTCGCTGAATGGGCGCATGCCATATCGCAACAAGTCTTCCGCCGGCAGATGACGACTGCTGAAGCGAATCGCGTACATCAGGAGCTCCACGACGATCGAACCGCTGGAGTTTGGCCTAGCGTAGACGTACCCGAGGCTGCCCTTGACGTGTGCGTTGACTTGGGCCGCCGCTACGGGCCAAAGCTCGGAGTTCGAACGCTCGACAGTTTACACGTAGCCTGCGCGCTCGAGCTCAAGGCGGAGCGCTTTTGGACCTTTGACGATCGGCAACTGAAGCTGGCCCGAACCGTGGGCCTAAAAACGAC